>QMPO01000070.1 GCA_003648625.1 Bacteroidota bacterium | reverse complement strand
TGGTACAAAATCTCCCAACACCATGGCCAGCAAGGTAAGTCCGCCCTGAAAGATCAAAAGAGGAATAACGGAGAATAATACGCCAACACCCAGGCCTGATGCCAAAGCAATGGATGACACGCCGTCCATCAGCGATTTGATCAGCAGTAAGCGGGAACTTCCTCCCATTCCTTCTTCAATAGCGCCGAGGATAGTCAGGGAACCCATACAATACAACAGAAACGCTGTCAGTAATCCTTCCGTAAACCGTTCATTGCCTGTTTTTATTTTCTTCTTTAAAGTATTTCCCCATTGTTCAAACCATCGGTCAATACGCAATCCTTCGCCAATTAACGCACCCGTTACCAGTGCCATAATCATATGCATGACATGTGATGTTTCCAAAGCCATGGAAAAACCCAAAAACAAAGTGAACAAACCGATTACCTGAAAGAATATTTTTATAAACCGTTCAGGCAGCCGTTTGTTCAACAGCAGCCCAAGCGACCCACCGGCCAATATGGTTAACACGTTAACAATTGTTCCCAGCATGTGAATTTTATATTGATCACGAAGATATAAAATTGCGATTAGATTCTTCCTTAACATTAAAGACTTTACGACAAATTGTCACCATCATCCCGCTGGCATATCCTTTGATATGTACCTGTCCGAGTAATTAAGTGAACAATTAAAACAGTATAAATATGACAGTACAAAAAGGCACGATTGACATCAAGACGGAAAATATTTTTCCGATCATTAAAAAGTTTCTTTATTCGGACCATGAAATATTTTTGCGCGAGTTAATTTCAAACGCCACAGATGCCACCCAAAAACTGAAGACGCTGGCTTCTGCTGGTAAGCTTAAAGATGAGCTGGGCGACCTGACCATTCGGGTCGAGGTAGACAAGAAGAATAAAACGCTTACGGTACGCGACAGTGGTATAGGAATGACAGCTGACGAAGTGGAGAAATACATCAATCAGATAGCTTTTTCCAGTGCCGAAGAATTTGTAAAGAAATTCAAGACAAAAACAGAAGCAGAGCAAAATGCCATTATCGGCCATTTTGGCCTTGGCTTTTATTCGTCTTTCATGGTTTCCGAAAAAGTGGAAATAAGAACAAAGACATATAAAAAAGGAGGCAAAACCAAAGCTGTGCACTGGGAATGTGATGGCAGCCCGGAATATTCACTCGAGGAAATTGAAGATAAGAAAGACAGAGGCACCGAAGTAATCCTCCATATAGATGATGAAAATAAGGAGTTCCTTGAAGAATACCGCATCAAAGAACTGCTGAACAAATACTGCAAATTCCTGCCTGTGCCGATCCAGTTTGGTACAGAGAAAATACAGGAACCTGTAGAAGGTGAAAAAGACAAAGACGGCAACCCGGTGATGAAAGAGGTGGAAAAACCGTACATCGTAAACAACACCAACCCTTTGTGGAAAAAGAAACCTTCTGAAGCTACTGACGAAGATTATAAGAACTTCTACAGAGAACTCTACCCATACAGTTTCGAAGAACCATTATTCCATATACACCTGAATGTGGATTATCCGTTTAACCTGACGGGTATCCTGTATTTCCCCAAAGTAAAAAAGGATTATGAACTGCAGAGAAATAAAATTCAGTTGTACAGTAATCAGGTATTTGTTACCGATTCAGTTGAAGGTATCGTTCCGGACTTTCTGACGCTCCTGCATGGTGTGATCGACTCTCCTGACATTCCACTGAATGTTAGCCGGTCGTACCTTCAAAGCGATCAGAGTGTAAAAAAGATATCAGGATATATTACACGTAAAGTGGCTGATAAGCTTGCTGATATCTTTAAAAACGATCGCGAAACTTTTGAAAAGAAATGGGATGATATCAAAATCTTTATCGAATACGGCATGATCTCCGACGAAAAGTTCTATGAGAAAGCCGTGAAATTTTCCCTGCTTAAAAATACGGAAGGAAAATACTTCACACTTGACGAATACAAGAAGCATATTGAAAACACGCAAAAAGATAAAGACAACAAGCTGGTGTATTTGTATGCCAACAACCAGGAAGAACAACATGCGTATATTGAAACAGCCAGAGAGCGAGGCTATGATGTGCTGCTTATGAATGGTGTACTTGACAACCATTTTATCAATACACTGGAGCAGAAATTATCCGACACTTCCTTTGCCAGGGTTGACTCCAACACTATTGACAAACTGATCAATAAGGAAGAAGAAGCTCCTTCAAAGCTGGAAGATAAAGAGAAGGATAAGTTGAAAGAAGCTTTTGAAAGGAATATTGACAAGGAGAAATTTACTGTTATTTTTGAAAACCTGAGCGAAACCGATATGCCGGTCGTAATCATGCAGAACGAGTTTATGCGCAGGATGCGCGATATGGAAGCGCTTGGTGGTGGCAGTGGCATGATGGGGCTGGGGAATCTGCCTGAAACCTATGAAATGGTAGTAAATGCCAACAACCCGCTGCTGGAAAAAGTAATCAAAGAAAAAAGCAAGAAGAAGCAGGATCAGCTGATCAAACAGATGTATGATCTGGCCCGGCTTTCGAAGAACCTCCTTAAAGGAAAAGAACTAACAGACTTTGTAAAGAGGAGTATTGACATCATCGAATAACGGAAAATTAAACGATTAGTATTGAGGGGACTGAATCAATTCAGTTCCCTTTTTTTATTCCAGACTATATCTTTTCTTAAATTTTATATAAATTAGCCCATCCTAAAACTAACAGACATGAAAAAAAGTTGGATCATTATTGCGGTAATTGTCATTCTGGCAATTGTATTATACAGCTGGGTAAAAGGTACATACAACCACATGGTAACGGAGCAGGAGAGAGTAAACAAACAATGGAGTGATGTGGAAAACGTTTACCAGCGCAGGGCTGACCTTATCCCTAACCTGGTGGCTACGGTTAAAGGGTATGCCACACACGAAAAAGAAACACTGGAAGGTGTGATCAACGCCCGGGCAAAAGCAACCCAAACTACTATTGATGCAGGTAATCTGACGGCAGAGAATATGGCTGCTTTTCAACAGGCACAGGACGGCCTGAGTTCGGCGCTTGCAAAACTGATGGTTGTTGTGGAGCGTTATCCCGATCTGAAGGCTAACCAGAACTTTCTGGAGTTGCAGGCGCAACTGGAAGGAACTGAGAACAGGATAACCGTTGAACGCAGAAAGTTTAATGAAGCGGCAAGAATGTACAACACGTACATTAAATTATTTCCTAAAAATATATTAGCGAACTTGTTTGGCTTTGATGCCAAACCATATTTCGAAGCGCAGGCAGGGGCTGAAACAGCCCCAAAGGTGGAGTTTTAGACTTATCATCAATTATTAAAACTGCGTACAATGGGAACAACAGCCAGAAAGTTCTTTACAAAAAGAGAGAAAGAAGATATCCAGAAAGCCATTCTGAATGCTGAAATGGATACATCAGGTGAAATCAGAGTGCACGTCGAATCGCAATGTCATGGTGATGTGCTTGACCGTGCAGCCTACCTGTTTAAAAAGATAGGTATGCATAAAACGGAATTACGCAACGGAGTACTTGTGTACCTCGCAGTAGAATCGCGCAAATTTGCAATTATCGGCGATAAAGGTATCAATGCAGAGGTTCCGGAAGACTTTTGGGATAATATCAAAATAAAAATGACAGAACACTTTGCCAAAGGTGATTTTGTTGAAGGGCTTACAGAAGGAATTACGATGACAGGTAAGCAGCTCAAAAAGCATTTCCCCCGTAATCTTAATGATATTAACGAATTGCCTGATGAGATTTCTTTTGGAAAATAATTAAGACATACACATATTAACAGGTTAAATTTATGACGCGCAGATTAATCGGAAAACTACTGTTTCTTCTCTTAATCATCATAATCTCTAACCGTGCTAATGCTGATATTCCGCCGAGACCGTCGCCTCCCCGTCTGGTGAACGACTTTGCAGATATCTTAACTGATCAGCAGGAAAACAATCTGGAGAGAAAACTTGTTGCCTTTAACGATACAACTTCTAACCAGATCACAGTTGTTACCGTAAAGTCGCTCGATGGCTACGACCCGAATATGTACGCAGCTGAAATAGGCCTTCAGTGGAAAGTGGGACAAAAAGAGTTTGACAATGGTGTCGTTGTTTTAGTAAAACCCAAATACGGCAACGAAAGAGGACAGGTAGCCATTCAATCGGGTTACGGACTTGAGCCGGTAATTACCGATGCCATAACCAAAAGGATCATCGAAAACGAGATGATCCCTGAATTTAAAAACAACAATTATTATGGTGGAATTGACCGGGGTGTAAATATCCTTATGCTGCTGGCTGCCGGCGAAATATCGTCGAAAGATTATGCTAAAGGCAGCGGGGCTGCTCCAATTGCCACATTCCTTCCTTTCCTGATTTTTATCATTATATTTATCCTGATCCGTGCTAGTAATGCGCGCTCGGCAAGTGTTGGTAAAAACATCCCGTTCTGGACAGCCATGTGGTTAGGAAGCAGCATGGGAAGATCTTCAGGAAGCTGGAACGGATTTAGCGGAGGCAGTTCAGGCTTCGGTGGAGGAGGAAGTAGTTTTGGTGGTTTCGGAGGGGGTAGTTTTGGAGGAGGCGGTGCCAGTGGGAGCTGGTAAAATACCTTCGGGATTATAGCCTACATATCTAGTAATCAAGATAAGTTATTAACATTGATAAAATATATAACACTGAGAGTCATCGTCTTATGTGTGTTTTCTATTCTTAATAACTAAAGAATTTTTTATTTTGACAGGAAAATGAATATTTTTGACAATCAGAGGTTAACATTTTGTTAACACAATTTAGCGAGTAAATCAACAATTTATAGATAATATTTACACCATGATCTTGAGCGTTAGCGTTGTTAAAAACCATTTGAGATACAAACGGTTTTTACTATTAAGTGGTATATTTACCCTATTACTATTTTCCCAGATTTCTTTCGGACAATCAGCTGAGGCAGAAACAAACTTTGCTGTATGCAAAGCGTGTCACACTATTGGCGGGGGGCAACTCGTGGGGCCCGATCTTCAGGGTATTACGGAAAGAAGGGATGAAGCATGGATTATAAAATTTGTGCAGAACTCTCAGGCGTTGATTGAAGCCGGTGACGCGGTGGCTATTCAGGTATTTGAGGAAAACAGCAAGATACCGATGCCTCCCAACAACCTGACAGACGACCAGGTAAGAGATATTCTGCTGTATATTGAAAACGGAGGGAAAGTTGCCGCTTCGGAAGTGGTCGAGGTGGAAACAGAAGAAACCGTTGCCTCTCAGGAAACAGTTCAGGCAGAAACACCTGCCGAAGCTGTCTCAGGAAGGAAAGACATGCGTAACATGCAGATCACATTCGTTGTGCTGCTCATTTTAATGCTCATTTCTTTATTCGACCTCTTCGTAACCAAAATACTCAAAGAGAAATGGATACATTATATTATTATTCTTACGGCTCTTTACATTGGCGGTGAAGTACTGTTTGTTGAAGCAACAAGTTTGGGAAGGCAACAATATTACCAGCCCGACCAGCCCGTTTGGTTCTCGCATAAGGTTCATGCAGGGCAAAATCAGATCGATTGTATGTACTGCCATTTTACTGCCGATAAAAGTATGCATGCAGGTATCCCGCCCGTTGCTGTATGCATGAATTGCCACAACCAGGTTAAAAGTGGTAAAATTACGGGAGAATCGGAAATTGCAAAAGTTACAGAAGCATATGCTAATAAGAAACCTATTGAATGGATCAAAGTGCATAACGTGCCCGACCATGTTTATTTCAACCATGCCCAACATGTAGAAGTTGGTAAGGTAGATTGCGAAGAGTGCCACGGTGCTGTCGAAGAAATGGATGAGATTGTCCAGGTGGAAGATCTGAGCATGGGATGGTGCATTGACTGCCACCGTACCAAAGAAGTGCAGTTTGCCAACAATAAGTTTTACGAGCAATACACACGAATGCACGAAAAGCTCATCAGTGGCGAAAAAGTAAAGGTTACTGTTGCTGACATGGGAGGCGAAGACTGCCAGAGATGTCATTATTAAAATAATTAAAAAGAATTATTACGACTCCGATCATTATACGTTATGGAAAAAAAATATTGGCAAAGTATTGAAGAATACAAGGAACAAAAGAAAGGGACAGATGTTCAGAAAGACCCCTTGCCTGAATTCTCTGTCGAAGGTTTAGATGAGTCTGAAATCAAGGGAAAATCAAGCCGGCGTGACTTCCTGAAAATGCTGGGGTTTTCGGTAAGCGCAGTAGCTTTGGTCTCCAGTTGTCAGACACCTGTCAGAAAGGCTATCCCTTTTCTGACACAACCTGAAGAGCTGGTGCCGGGAATACCCAATTTCTATGCATCCACTTTTTTTGATGGAAATGATTACTGCAGTATTCTCGTCAAAACACGGGAAAACCGCCCCATAAAGATCGAAGGTAATGATATGTCGCCCTTGTCGCGCGGCGGAACAAGTGCCCGGGTGCAGGCATCCGTGCTCAACCTGTATGACGATGCCCGGCTGAAGAATCCGTATAAGGACGGTGCAGAAACCGATTGGGCAACAATTGACAAGGAGGTTAAAGAACAGCTGGAAGCATTAGGTTTGAGTGGAAGAAAAGTCGTACTCATAACTTCTACAGTTATCAGCCCGACAACAAAGAAACTGATTAACGAATTCACTGCAAAGTATCCGAATGTGGAATGGGTTACATACGATACGATCAGTTATGAAGCCATTCGGAAAGCACATGAATTGAATTTCGGTAAGGCAGTTATCCCTGATTATAATTTTGAGAAAGCAAAAGTAGTGGTAGGTTTTAATGCCGACTATATGGGCACCTGGCTTGACCCGGTTTCTTTTACAAAACAATTTTCCAAAAACAGAAAAATACTCAAGGGCAACACAGAAATGTCGCGGCTGTATCAATATGAAAGCCGGCTGTCGCTCACAGGTTCTAACACTGATTACAGATATGGTATCAAACCGTCGGATGAAGCAACCGTATTGCTTAACCTGTACAACGAAATAGCAAAAGCTACGGGGATGAGCACTTACAATGTCAACTCCTCCCCTGTTGATATATCCAAAGCAGCCCTGGACCTTTTAGAAAACAAAGGCAGTTCACTGGTTGTTTCAGGAACCAATAACCTGAATATCCAGCTGATCGTAAATGCCATTAACAATGCGCTCGAAAATTACGGAACCACCTTGTGTATTGGCAACCCCATAAACCTGAAACAGGGTAATGAGAGCGCCATGGCACAAGTTGTCAGCGAAATGAATAATGGAAAAGTGGATGGGTTGTTACTTTATAACGTTAATCCTGTTTACGACTATTACAATGCAAAATCTTTTGCCGAAGGATTGAAGAAAGTCGGCTTTACGCTTTCATTTGCCGACACAAAAGACGAAACGGCAGAACTTTGCCAGTACATCGCACCGGATCATAATTATCTTGAATCGTGGAATGATGCCGAACCTGTAAAAGGTGAATTAAGTATTGTACAGCCTGCCATAAGACCGATTTTCAACACACGTCAGTTTCAGGACAGCCTGATGAAATGGACAGGGATCTCAGGAGACTTTTCCGATTATCTGGAAAACAACTGGAAAGGTATCTTAGGTGAAGACGGCTTTGCTTCTGCATGGAACAATGTGAAACATAATGGCGTTTACTCTCTGCCAAAAGAAGATATGCAGGAGAGCCCCGTGTTTAATGAACAAAAGCTTTCGGCTGCTGCAGGTGGTGACGGACTGGAACTGGTACTCTACGAAAAAATAGCCATGGGAACGGGTAAATACGCCAACAATCCGTGGCTGCTTGAAATGCCCGATCCGATTACTACGGCTACCTGGGATAATTATGTTTGTGTGCCTGTTAAATATGCTGAACAAGAAGGCTTAAAGCATGAAGATGTTGTTAAAATAAATGGCGAATTGGAATTACCGGTTTTAGTTCAGCCGGGACAACCTGATGGCACTATTTCCATAGCTCTTGGTTATGGAAGAACAGCAGCAGGAAAAGCTGGTAACGATGTTGGTAAGAACGTTTTCTACCTTATGAATGTGTCGAACGGTTATGCTGATGTGGCAGGTGCCGAAGTAACTCTGGAAAAAGTAGCCGGTAAAACGTATGAACTTGCATTGACTCAGATGCATCACACGATGGAAGGCCGTCCGATAGCACGTGAAACAACACTTCAGGAATATATCAAGAACCCATATTCAGGTAACGAAGAGCATCTGAAAGACGAAAAGAACAACGTTACCTTATATACTAAGGTTGATTATGACGGCATTCAATGGGGAATGACCATCGACCTGACAAGTTGTACAGGCTGTGGTAACTGCATTATTGCCTGCCAGGCTGAGAATAATGTGCCCGTCATTGGCAAAGACCAGGTGCGCAGAAGGAGGATCATGCACTGGATGCGTATTGACCGTTATTTTTCTGACAACATAGATAATCCGAAGGTGTATCATATGCCGGTGATGTGCCAGCATTGTGATAATGCTCCGTGTGAGAATGTATGTCCTGTTGCAGCTACAAACCATAGTGACGAAGGCCTGAACCAAATGGCGTATAACCGTTGTATAGGCACAAGATACTGTATCAACAACTGTCCGTACAAAGTCAGACGCTTTAACTGGTACGAGTTTGTAAACAACAACAACTTCGACTACAACATGAACAGTGAATTGGGCAAACTGGTGCTGAATCCTGATGTTATTGTACGTCAGAGAGGAGTGGTTGAAAAATGTTCGCTGTGTGTACAGAGATTACAAGCCAAGAAGCTGGAGGCTAAAAGGGAGAATCGTCCGCTCCGTGACGGGGAAGTTCAGACGGCATGTTCCCAGTCGTGCCCGACAGACGCCATCCAGTTTGGCAATCTGAAAGATGAAAAAAGTGTTGTGGTGAGCAACAACAAGGAAGAACGCATGTATCATTTAATGGAACAGTTACACACCCTGCCTTCAACCAGCTATTTAACTAAAATAGTAAACAAAGAAGCATAGTTTTAAATATTTGAGAAAGATCAAAACAGAATACAATGTATAATACCAGAGTCAGAGGAGTTCTTATAAAAGGCAATAAATCCTTTGCGGATGTAAGCCGGGACATTATCAAACCTATGGATGACAAAACCCCGATGTGGTGGTGGGTTACAGCCTTCCTTGCCACAGGAGCCCTGTTTTGGGGTGTCTGGGGGTTTTACAACACCATCTCTACCGGAATCGGCGAATGGGGTCTGAATAACAATGTAGCCTGGGGCTGGGCCATCATCAACTTTGTTTGGTGGATCGGTATCGGTCACGCAGGGACGGCCTTTTCTATTTTCCTGCTGATTTTACGGCAAAAGTGGCGGACCTCCATCAACAGGGCTGCGGAAGCGATGACCATTTTCGCTGTTATGGCTGCCGGTTTGTTTCCTTTGATACATATGGGACGCATCTGGGACGGATTTTTCATATTCCCCTACTGGAACACACGTGGTCCGCTTTGGGATAACTTTAACTCACCCCTGTTCTGGGACGTAGTGGCGATCAGTACCTATTTGATGGCTTCGTTTGTATTTTGGTATATGGGTATGATCCCTGACTTTGCTACGATCAGAGAACGGACAGCGTCAAAGATGAAGAAAAAGATCTATGGTATCCTGAGTTTCGGATGGATTGGCAATGCAAAGGGATGGTTGCGTTTTGAAACAGCGGCATTGCTGTTGGGAGGAATGGCTGCTCCGCTGGTAGTATCGGTACACTCTATCGTATCCATGGACTTTTCCGTTTCTGTAGTTCCAGGATGGCATACAACTATTTTCCCCCCGTATTTTGTGATCGGAGCTATCTTTTCCGGATTTGGTATGGTATTGACGCTGATGATCATTTTAAGGAAACTGTACAAATTCAAAGATTATGTTACAGATGGCCACCTGGATGCTATTGCCCGAATATTGACATTTATTTCCCTGATCATGGGAACCGCTTATCTTACCGAACTTTTTATGGCCTGGTACAGCGGCAACGAATATGAACTGTTTACCTTTATGAAAAACAGGGTGACCGGTGAATATACATTTGCCTATTGGACAATGCTGACATGTAACGCCCTGATACCGCAATTGTTCTGGTTCAAGAAAATCAGAAAAAATATTACGATCGTATTTATTATATCCATATTTATAAACATAGGTATGTGGTTCGAAAGATACGTGATCGTAGTTACTTCATTATCTAAAGACTTCTTGCCTTCTACATGGGCCACCTACGAGCCTACCATTACGGAAATATCCATCTTTGTCGGAACCCTGGGATTGTTCCTGTTGGGTGTACTGATGTTCTTCAGGTTTGTACCTACTATAGCTATTAGTGAAGTAAAGAGTGTATTAAAAGAAACAACAACATTAAAATCATTTACCGATGAATAACAAAAATATTATCGGCATATACGACGATCAGGATGTTCTGCTCAATGCGCTGGATGAGCTTATGGAAAACGGTGTCAAGATAAAAGATGTCTATTCGCCCATACCGCTTCATGGTGTTTTTGAGAAATTGCATCTGAAAACCAGGTTGCCGTATGCAACTTTTATATATGGAGCCATTGGAACAATTACCGTTTTCATGTTCCTCTACTGGACATCGGTTGTAAGCTATCCGCTTAAATTTGGCGGAAAACCCCTGAATACGCTGTCGTTTATCATTATCATGTTCGTGTTAACCATTTTTGTCGGTACATTCTTCACTTTTCTGACCTATTTCATCAGGGAAAAAATGTATCCCGGAAAACAGGTGGAGTTGCCTATACCCGAAACGACAAATGACAAATTTGCCGTAATTATACAAAAAGACGTTACCATGACGGAAGATGACGTGAAAAAAGTGAACAGCCTGTTGCAAAAAACAGGAGCTGTCGAAATAAAAGAAACTGAATAACTTGTTACAATGAAAAAAATAAAATTGATTCGCCTGTCCGTTTTTATTTTGATGCCTTTGTTGCTGTTATCGTGTAACAAAGACAAAAACAACACCGGCTATAATTATATGGGCCATCAGGACATGTATTACTCGAAATTTTATAAGGCATATTCGCCCAATCCTGTTTTTCGCGACAGTATGACCAACCAGTTGCCTGTTGAAGG
>QMPO01000069.1 GCA_003648625.1 Bacteroidota bacterium | reverse complement strand
TGGGTGTATAATTTCGAACTGTCGATGCCGGTATTATCCACACCGTCTTCCTCTCCACCCGTAATTCCGAGTTCAATTTCGAGCGTCATATCCATCTTGCTCATCCGTTCAAGATAACCGGCACAAATCGCCAGGTTCTCACTCAGTGGTTCTTCCGACAGGTCAAGCATGTGCGAACTGAAAAGCGGCTTGTTATGGCGGGCAAAATAAACTTCTCCGGCATCCAGCAGTCCGTCAATCCACGGAAGTAATTTTTTCGCTGCATGGTCGGTATGAAGTATTACCGGAATGCCATACATGTTTGCCAGCTCATGAACATGCAGGGCGCCGGAAATAGATCCGGAAATGGCAGCCATTTCTCCTTCATTTGAAAGTCCCTTGCCTGCATAAAAAGCCCCTCCTCCGTTAGAAAATTGTATAATTACCGGCGAATTCACCTCCTTTGCCGCCTGCATTACGGCATTTATAGAATTAGTACCTACTACATTTACCGCCGGCAGGGCGTATTGCCCTTTTTTAGCAGCTTCAAATATTTTATTCAGGTCGTTCCCGGTGGCTACACCCGGTGCTACGTATTCGGATAGTTTTGTCATATGTCTTTTATTTTTATTATCGGTATTAAAGCACAAATTTACATGAAATTATAGCAACGGTTCCAATTATATTTTGATATTCCAAACAAAGTTAATTGGTTGCATGCACTAAGACGAAAGAAACGGTTATTGCAATCGTTTGTGTAATTAAATACATATTCGATAAATCCAATATGTCAGGATTTTATATCTTTACCCGCTCTAAGCATGTGTTTTGTATTGCACAAACACCTGAGTTTCTTTAAAATAAAGCAAAACACTATGATCAAAAAGGTTTTAGTAGCTAACAGAGGCGAGATTGCCATACGTGTCATGCGTTCATGCCGCGAAATGGGCATTCAGTCGGTGGCCGTATTTTCGGAAGCCGACCGTACCTCGATGCATGTAAGGTATGCCGACGAAGCTTACTGCATTGGCCCTTCAGCATCAAACGAGAGTTATCTGGTAATTGATAATATTATTGAAGCGGCCAAAAAAAGCAAAGTAGATGCCATTCATCCCGGTTACGGATTTTTATCAGAGAATGCCACCTTTTCCGACCGTTGTAAAAAGGAAGGTATTATATTCATCGGACCTTCATCGCACGCCATTAATACAATGGGCGATAAAATAACAGCCCGGAAAACCATGCAAAAAGCCAATGTGCCGGTAGTTCCGGGAACCACGGAACCTATTCAAGATCTGGACAAGGCTGTTGCCGTAATTAAGGAGATAGGGCTTCCTGTTATGATAAAAGCCAGTGCCGGCGGCGGTGGAAAAGGCATGCGGCTGGTTATGAAAGAAGAAGATATTCTGCCCGCTGTCAGTTCATCGAAATCAGAAGCAAAGGCTGCATTTGGCGACGATTCCGTTTATATTGAGAAATACATTAACTCGCCACATCATATCGAGTTTCAGATACTGGCCGACAACCATGGAAACTGCATCCATCTTTTTGAAAGAGAATGCTCGGTGCAGCGCAGGCACCAGAAAGTAATCGAGGAAACGCCATCGCCTGTTATGACACCCGAGGTAAGGGACGAAATGGGGAAATATGCTGTGGCAGCAGCCAAAGCGGTAAATTATTCAGGAGCAGGAACCATTGAGTTTATTGTAGATGATCAGCTGAATTATTATTTCCTCGAGATGAACACCCGGCTGCAGGTAGAACATCCGATCACGGAACGGGTGGTAGGCGTTGACCTGGTAAAAGAACAAATTAACATTGCGAACAACGAACCGTTAAGTTTAAAACAGGAAGACCTGTCGCAAAAAGGCCATGCCATCGAGTGCCGTATCTATGCCGAAGATCCGGAAAACAATTTCATGCCCAATCCCGGACTGATAAAACACATTACCGAACCACTCGGCCTGGGCGTAAGGCACGATGGTTATGTGTATAAAGGTTATGAAATCCCTATGTACTACGACCCGCTGATCTCTAAATTGATCGTTTGGGCTCCTACACGCACGGAAGCAATTGACCGCATGAAAAGGGCACTTTACGCCTATAAAATAATCGGTATTAAAACGTCCATCCCCTTTCTGAACAGGATCATGGATGTGCCTGCATTCCGACAGGGAAAATACAACACACATTTTATACAGGATAATGAAGAGTTTCTGTTAAATGAAGAAAAACCATCCCAGAAGCTGAAAGACATCGCATCTATTGCCGCCTTTTTCAGTTACCTTAAAAAACTGGAAAAACATCAGTCTCCGGTAAACCTTAACGGTGGTTCCAACTGGAAAACTTTTGGCAGAAAAAAAAGTCTTGAACGTCTCTAATTATAAATCTGACAGCTATGCAATACGATATTAAACTGAATGATGAGCAGTATAAAATTGAACTGCTCGACAGAAATAACAACAAAGCAAAAATAGCTTTGGATGACAGGATTTACGAGGTCGATATTACGGAAGTAGAGAACGGCGTTTATTCCATCATCCTTGATGGTACATCGTTTAATGTGGAACTTATTGAAACCGAAAACAAAAAGTATAATGTGAATACATTGTACAATTCATACGATATTGAAATAATTGATGCCGAAACAAGGTATGCCAACAGCCGGAAGAAAGATGATGTTGATGACGCCTCGTTTATTTCGACGCCAATGCCCGGCAAGGTGGTAAAAGTCCTTGTAAAAGAAGGTGATGTGGTGAAAGCAGGCGATACACTGATCATTGTTTCAGCTATGAAAATGGAAAGCGAATACAAGGCAGGGGGTGATAAAATCGTTACAAAAGTACTGGTTGGTGAAGGAGATGCCATTGACGGGCATCAGAAACTGATCTTACTGGAAGATATTGAAAACAATTAAAAAAAGATAAGATGTCGTTACAATCAAAAATTGAGTTACTGGAACAAAAACGGAAACAAGCGGAACTCGGTGGGGGTGAAGAAAGGATTGAGAAACAGCATAAAGCAGGCCGGAAAACGGCAAGAGAAAGGATCGATATACTGCTTGACCCGGATACTTTTGTGGAGATTGATGAATTTGTAACCCACAGGGCGACAGATTTCGGGATGGACAAAAATAAAATTCTGGGCGATGGTGTCGTAACCGGTTACGGTAAAATTGACGGCAGGCTTATGTTTGTTTTTGCCCAGGATTTTACGGTTTTCGGTGGTTCATTAAGTCGTGCCAATGCCGACAAAATCGTCAAGATCATGGATATGGCCATGAAAATGGGTGCGCCTGTTATCGGCCTTAACGATTCGGGTGGTGCGCGTATCCAGGAAGGGGTGCAGAGCCTGGCGGGTTATGCCGATATATTTTACCGCAACGTACGCAGTTCGGGCGTAATTCCTCAGATATCTGCCGTACTCGGGCCGTGTGCCGGTGGCGCAGTCTATTCGCCGGCTATCACCGATTTTATCCTGATGGTAAAAGAAACTTCGTATATGTTCGTTACCGGTCCTGATGTGATCAAAACCGTTACCAACGAAGAAGTAACTATGGAAGACCTTGGCGGCGCCATGACACATAACCAGAAAAGCGGGGTAGCCCACTTTACGGCAGAAGACGATGACGAGGCTATGATGATGATCAGGGAACTGATGATTTTTCTGCCGTCAAACAACCTGGAAGACCCGCCGCAAAAAGTATGTACGGACGATCTGACCCGGGAAGAACCCAAACTGGACGAGATCATCCCTGACGACCCCAACAAACCGTACGACATGATGGATATTATCCTTCCGATTGTTGATAACGGTCATTTTCTGGAGGTACAGCCGCATTTCGCTAAAAATATTATTGTAGGTTTTGCCCGTATCGCCGGAAAACCGGTGGGTATTGTGGCCAACCAGCCGGCAGTTCTGGCCGGTGTGCTGGATATTGACAGCTCTACCAAAGCAGCACGTTTTGTGCGCTTCTGTGATGCCTTCAATATACCGTTAATTACCTTTGAAGATGTGCCCGGATTTTTACCCGGAACAACCCAGGAATTCGGAGGAATTATCAAACACGGAGCCAAACTACTTTATGCTTTTGCCGAAGCAACGGTGCCGAAAATCACCATTATTACCCGGAAAGCTTATGGCGGTGCCTACGATGTGATGTCGAGCAAGCATATCGGTGCCGATTACAACTTTGCCTACCCATCAGCAGAAATTGCCGTTATGGGACCGGATGGTGCGGTAAACATCATTTACAGAAATAAAATCAATACGGACGAAGACCGCAAAAAAGCGGTGGAAGAGTACCGCGAAAATTTTGCCAGTCCGTACAAAGCTGCCGAACTGGGATATATTGATGAAATCATCTTCCCGCATAACACGAGGAGGAAGCTGGTACAGGCGCTGGAAATGACGCAGAATAAATCGGACAGTAATCCGCCTAAGAAACACGGAAATATTCCGTTATAATCATACCAACAATTAAGAAAGAAACCGTGGCGTTTACAATGAATGTCGCGGTTTTTTATCGGATAATAAGTTTTCGCGTTGTGATATAATTACCCGCTTTTAATCGAAGTAAATACATCCCGGCGGGGTATGCATGAAGCCTGACGGATAGCTGATGATCTATCCGATTGTCCGGCTGATAGGTCCTGCTAAATACTTCTTTTCCCAGCAAATCGGAAATACTCAATTCCACAGCCGCACTTCCGGATGTGTTAAAAGAAATATCTACCTGATCGCTGGCCGGGTTTGGATACATTTGCAGATCGGTTATCGTAACGGACTCATCAACCTTCAATAAGGAAGAGCAAAAAGCCTCCCAGTGCTGGATGATCCTATCATTACTCCACGCATAATTGGTAATTACTATGTCAGAAATAAATCCCGGCGATGCCTCCCCCGAGAGTACCGAAGGGTGATCGCGGAACCAGATGATATAATTGCCGGGGGCCTGTGGCACATAATTGTTTGTGCCCGAGTCATCGTACTCGGCAAACTCACTGCCGTTTACAATAATCTTAATAAGCCCCTCTTCATTTCTTACCAGTATCATCTGGTAAAAGTCATTTGTTGAGAAGAAATCTGTTTCTCCAACGGTTCCGTTAGGCCAGAACTCAAGGGTTCCGTAATCCGGTGGATCGGTTAATTTAATGTACACACCAACATCATCTATATGTGTAAAACTAATAATGCGTACCCAACCGGGCGGGGTAATAAATTCATCTATCTGGAAATTAAAGGCGATGGAATAAGCTTCACCGATAAAGTCTTCCGGATTGTCAAATTGAAGCCCGGCATCATCTTCAAAAAAATAACCTTGTGCCGTATCGGCCTGTCCGCATGTGCTTTCCGGAACGGCCCTTAAAACAAATTCACCCGTCAGACCCTCATTATTTGGTATCTGGATAAGGTCGGGAGCCTCCGACTGGCTTGCCTGAAAGCTAGAGATAAGCGGATAGGAATAGGTGATCTGAGCAAAAGATACAGGTGTAATCAGGAAAGAACAGAGGATGCTGCTGATAAGTGGAAGGAATAGTTTTTTCATATCAGTTGTTTTAGTAGGTTAGAAAAAAGCATTCAAAAAAATATAAATATACAATATAAAACCCTGAAAGTCAAATATAGGCTTGGATAAAATCTCCGGTTTGGAGGAAACGATAAGTGTTGCAATTTATAACGACAGGTGCTTTCTTTCAAAAAGAAGGAGCCAGAATACGCCAATAGTTATAGATGAGTCGGCTAAGTTGAAAATGGGGCGGAAAAACACAAAGCGGCCATCATAACCCACTAAAAAATCCGGGATCCATGCAGGCAGTTCCGATTGTTGCAGGTTGATGATCGGAAAATAAAGCATATCTACCACCCGTCCGTGCAGGAAACCGGCATATCCTTCGCCGGCTTTGGCAAATTCGGCTACCGTATGGTAACTGCTTTGCGTAAATAGCAGTCCGTAGAAAGCACTGTCGATGATGTTCCCCAGCGCTCCGGCCATAATCATGGAAATACTGACGATCAGTCCGGTACTTGTATTCTTTTTACGGGTGATCAGATAAAGATAAACGCCGATTGCCATGATGGCTAATATGCGAAAGATGCTCAGCGACAGCTTACCCCATTCGCCTCCGAACTGCATGCCGAAGGCCATCCCGTAATTTTCCGTAAAATAAAGTTTGAACCAGTCACCGATCATAGGGATTTCTTCCCCCAGTGTCATAGTGAGCTTGATATAAATTTTTAATGCCTGGTCGAAAAACAGTACCAGAAAAATAACAAGGAAAGCTTTTTTCAAGAAACCGCTTTTTAGATTAGTTCATTATTTTAGGTTTCGCCTGGGCCAGCTTAGCGTCAATGCTTAAGGTAGCATGCGGTACGGCTCTCAGGCGTTCTTTGCTGATCAGTTTTCCGGTTACCCGGCAAATGCCATACGTTTTGTTCTCGATACGAATGAGTGCATTCTCCAGGTTATTGATAAACCGTGTCTGACGTGCTGCCAGACGGCTGTTCTCCTCCTTTGAAAGCACCTGCTGCCCTTCTTCCAGCACTTTGAACGTTGGTGACGTATCGTTTGTGTCGTTTTCACTATGGTTCGTATATGCCTCTGTCAGCAATTTGAGATCTGCTTTTGCCTTGTTAAGTTTTTCGAGAATGATCTGCTTGAATTCTTCAAGTTCTTCATCCGTGTATCTCGTCTTCTTAGGCTCGGTCTTTTTTTCTTTTTCTTTCATATCCTCTAATTTTTAATACGGATGTAAATTACGTGTTTAAATATACAACACTTTTTATTATGAATCCAGTATTGTTGTTTTTTTTATACTTCAATTTTTTCAATCTTTAGCTTTGCCTGAATACCGTCAACAAGTTCTACCGTTTCCACTTCCTCTTCACTAAGGTTTTCAGTAAACGCCACCTGAGCAAGGGTTTCAGAACAAATGTAATCCTTATATTGCTCGAAAGCCGTGAATGTATTGTCTGATTTTTCTACGGTCAGCTGAATTCTGTCGGTAACTTCCAGCCCCTTGTCTTTGCGCAGATTCTGGATCCGGTTAACCAGTTCACGTGCCATTCCTTCACTCAGCAATCCGGGGGTAAGTGTGATATCCAAAGCTACGGTAACATGATCTTGCGTAGCCACACTCCATCCCGGAATATCTTCCGTAATAATCTCCACATCATCAATACCAATTATTATTTCTCTGTCGTCAATCGTAAAAGTTGTTTCACCTGTCAATTCCAGTTGCTTGATATCGTCCTGACCAAATTGCTGGATCTGCCCTGCAATCTGTTTCATCAGTTTACCGTATTTCGGCCCTAAACTCTTAAAGTTAGGTTTGATCTTTTTAACCAGAACGCCTGAATCTTCGGTAATGTATTCCATTTCCTTCACATTCACTTCGGAAAGAATCAACTGTTCCACGGCTTTTACTACCTCTTTAAAATGTTCGTTCAGAACAGGTATCATGATCTTGTTCAGCGGTTGCCTTACCCTTATGTTGTTTTTCTTCCTTAGCGAAAGGACCGTGGAAGATATTTTTTGAGCCATCTCCATCTTTTCTTCCAGGTCTTTGTCAATCAGCGTTTCGTCAGCCACCGGGAAATCGGTCAGATGGACCGAATCCACATCATAACGTTTACTTACCTTGTTGAGGTCAGTAAATATTTTATCAGTGAAGAACGGGGCAACAGGTGATGCCAGTTGTGCCACCACTTCCAGGCAACGGTATAAGGTCTGGTATGCTTCCATTTTATCTTTCGAATACGTTCCTTTCCAGAATCTTCTCCGCGAGAGACGCACATACCAGTTACTCAGATGCTCGTTCACAAAATACTGAATAGCTCTTCCTGCCCTGGTAGGTTCATAGTTTTTAAAAGCTTCGTCCACAGTTTTGATCAGGGAGTTCAGTTCGGAAAGTATCCAGCGGTCCAGTTCCGTACGCTCTGCAACAGGTACTTCTTCTTCACTGTATGTAAAACCGTCAATGTTGGCATACAGGGCGAAGAAAGCGTAGGTGTTGTACAGCGTGCCAAGAAATTTCCGGCGTACTTCGTTAACACCTTCCAGGTCGAAACGCAGATTATCCCACGGTTGCGAGTTGGTGATCATATACCAGCGTGTAGCATCGGGGCCATATTTTTCGATAGTCTCAAACGGGTCAACACCGTTTCCAAGCCGCTTCGACATTTTGTTTCCTGCTTTGTCAAGCACCAGCCCGTTAGATACCACCGTTTTAAAGGCAACCGAATCGAACAGCATGGTGGCAATGGCATGCAACGTAAAGAACCAGCCTCTTGTTTGATCTACACCTTCGGCAATAAAATCGGCCGGGAAATTTTTTTCAAAGGTTTCCTGGTTTTCAAAAGGAAAATGGAACTGTGCATAAGGCATGGCTCCCGAGTCAAACCAGACATCAATAAGGCCCGGTTCGCGGAACATCTTTTTACCGCTTTCCGAAACCAGGATGATATCGTCAACGTATGGGCGGTGGAAATCAAATGACTTATAGTTATCCGTGTTCATATCGCCGGGTGTAAAATCAGCCAATGGGTTATTATCCATAACACCGGCTTCGATGGCTTTTTCCACTTCGGCTTTCAATTGTTCTGCCGATCCGACAGCTATTTGTTCGGTTTTATCTTCCGTAGTCCAGATAGGCAGCGGCACGCCCCAGAAACGGGAGCGGGATAAATTCCAGTCCACCAGGTTTTCGAGCCAGTTACCGAACCTGCCTTCACCGGTAGCTTTAGGCTTCCAGTTAATGGTTTTGTTCAGTTCGATCATCCGGTCCTTCAGGGCTGTGGTTTTGATAAACCAGCTGTCGAGCGGATAATACAGTATCGGTTTATCAGTTCGCCAGCAATGCGGATAGTTGTGCGTATGTTTTTCGATGCGGAAAGCTTTGTTGTTCTTTTTCAGATCAACGGCAAGGTCGATGTCCAGCACTGGATCATCTTTTTTGTTGTTGGCATCATAATCGTTTTTCACGTAACGTCCCGCATATTTTTTATAGAGTTCGGAATTCACATAGTTTTTTACAAACTCTTCGTCCAGTTCTTCAATCCGGTAAAATTTACCTTTCAGGTCTACCATCGGGCGCCGTTCTCCGCTCTTATCGATCAATATCAGCGGTGAGATACCCATGTTTTTGGCAACCCGGTCATCGTCAGCTCCAAAGGTCGGGGCAATATGAACAATACCTGTACCGTCTTCAGTGGTTACAAAGTCTCCCGGAATAACTTCGAAAGCTTTTCCCTTCGGTTTAATCCAGGGAAACAGTTGTTCGTAGCGAGCTCCGGTCAGCTCAAACCCCTTGTACTCACCCGTTATTTTATAAGGCACATGCTTGTCACCCGTCTGGTAATCTTCAAAGCTAAGGTCTTTATCATTTTCAGGAAAATAAGCATTCAGTCGTTCTTTGGCCAGAATTAAGTGAACGGGGATTCCGGTGTATGGATTAAATGTTTTCACTTTCACATAGTCAATCTTATCACCCACAGCCAACGCCGTGTTTGATGGCAGCGTCCAGGGTGTGGTTGTCCATGCAAGAAAGTATAAGTCGCCATCCACATCATCAAACAAATGTCCGAATCCTTCTCCTCTAACCACTTTAAACTGGGCAACCACAGTTGTGTCCGACACATCACGGTAACAGCCCGGCTGATTCAGTTCGTGGGTGCTGAGGCCCGTTCCGGCAGCGGGGGAATAAGGCTGAATGGTATAACCTTTATACAGCAGCCCTTTTTCGTAAAGTTGTTTGAGCAGATACCAGACACTTTCGATGTATTTGTTATCGAAAGTGATGTAGGGATGCTCCAGGTCAACCCAGTAACCGATTTTTTTTGTCAGGTCGTCCCATTGGTCTTTGTATTTCAGTACTTCTACCCGGCAGGCTTTGTTGTAATCAATCACACTGATTTTTTTACCAATGTCTTCTTTGGTAATGCCCAGAGTTTTTTCTACACTGATCTCCACCGGCAGGCCGTGTGTATCCCATCCGGCCTTACGTTCCACGTATTTTCCTTTCAGGGTCTGGTAGCGGCAAAATAAATCTTTGATTGTACGTGCCATCACATGGTGGATTCCCGGCACCCCATTGGCTGACGGCGGCCCTTCGTAAAACACAAACGGCTGGTTACCGCGACGCATATCCAGACTCTTTTTGAAAATGTCATTTTCTTCCCAAAAAGCCCTTACTTCATCGGCAATTTTTGTCAGATTCAGCTGTTTGTATTCCTGATATTTCATTATTTATTCTAACCTTATGTGATTGTTACATAAAAAATTGGCTGCAAATCTAAGAAAATTGCCGCACTTGTTGAACGGGCAGGAAGGTAAAAATTCGTTGGAAATCAATTATAAAGAGGAAAAAGCCAAATAAAAAACAATTTTTTTTAGCCCGCGAATGTATTGCTTACCGGTTTATTTTAACAAAACTGCCTGCGTTTCGGGAAGAAAAAGCATATTGGTCAGTACCTCAACAGCCCCTGTTTCACCTAAGCTTTGCAGCATTTCCCTCATTTTTCTCTTTTTTTCGATTTTGCTGTCACCGGATGAAAGAATGGCTTTCAGTTGCTTTACCTGTGAACCCTTCAGTTCGTCCAGCAAGCAGTTCAGCAAAGCCAGAAGTGCTTCTTTGGTCTGGTCTTTTTTTGAATTGTCCGGCAGACCAAAAACTTTTAATTCATCTATAGCTGCCTGTAAAATTTCCTGTGCCTCCTTTATACTCCTCTCTTCATACGATTCATTACCCGAAGCATCACGCAGAGACCACGAACTGAATTCAAAATCAAGCTCATTGATCATCCTGATCTTTTCTGTTCCTGGCCCGAAAATCCGTTCCAGAAGAACAACCGTATATTTTTTCCATGGAGCGAGTTCAAAATCGCTGGTATATAATTTGTCGATTTGCTGTTGTAGTAATTTGATTTCTTTCTGTGCCATAAGTTCCGGTTTAATACCTATAAAGATAGGGTTTTTTCTTGTGTGCGTCAACCCGGATGCAACAAGCGGGATTTCATAATGCCGGGCAAATAAAAAATAAACTCCCCAAGCTGTTTGTATCGGATTTTTTTAACACTCTCAAAAACACTAAGCTCAAGTTCCAGTGGTTGAATATGCATCAATTATCTCGCTAAAATATCTTTTCTTCTCTATGTAATTTTCTTTACTTTTGCGCTGCCTTATAAAACAAAAACAGTTA
>QMPO01000068.1 GCA_003648625.1 Bacteroidota bacterium | reverse complement strand
TGTTTTTTATGAATGCCGCCGACCAGGTGTTACAAACCAGGGGGCTGGAACATTATGTGCATACAGGACCTTTTCTCTTCAGTAGTGTACTGATTCCTTTGTTAAAAAACCTTCCTGACCATACGCTAATCTTTATTGACCACGCCGGGTGGTGGTTTCATATTGTAGGAGTTTTTGTCTTCCTGAATTATATCCCCTATTCCAAGCACTTCCACGTTTTTCTCTCCTTTCCCAATGTATATTATGCGAAGCTTAAACCTGCCACCTACATCAGTAATATGGAGGCCATTACCAACGAGGTGAAAGTAGCCATGGGCGTGCTGGGTGAAGAAGCCGTTGCCGATGTGGAAATCGAAAGGTTTGGTGCTAAAGATGCTAAAGATCTGACCTGGAAAAGCCTGATGGATGCTTATACCTGTACCGAATGCGGTCGATGTGTGGCTGTTTGTCCGGCCAATATTACCGGCAAGTTGCTGTCGCCCCGGAAGATTATGATGGATACCCGCGACAGGATCGAGGAGGTCGGAGAGCATCTGATAGGAGTAAAAAAGGAAGCCGACGAAAAAAGAACCCTGCTGGAAGGATATATCTCCAAAGAAGAAATCTGGGCATGCACCACCTGCAATGCCTGTACTAATGAATGTCCTGTGGAAATTGATCATGTTTCCGTGATCATGGAACTCCGGCGTTACCTGTTTCTGGAAGAAACCGGCGGCCCGGGAACACTGAACGGAGCGATCAATAACATCGAAAATAACGGAGCTCCGTGGCAATTCTCGCCCGAAGACCGGATGCTGTGGGCCGAAGGACTTGATGTTCCGCTGATGGCCAATAAAATGGCTGAAGGTAAAAAACCCGAATATTTGTTCTGGGTGGGTTCGGCAGGAGCTTTCGACGACCGGTACAAGAAAGTCACACAGGCTTTTGTGAAAATTCTAAATCATCTTAATATCGATTATGCCGTGCTGGGAACCGAAGAAAGCGACAGCGGTGATATTGCCCGCAGGGCCGGAAACGAGATGATATTTCAGATGCAGGCGCTGATGAACATTGAAGTATTGAACGGATATGAAGTGAAAAAAATCATCACCTGCGACCCGCACGACTTTAACACCTTAAAAAATGAATACCCCGACCTTGGCGGTGAATACGAAGTTATGCACCATTCGCAGTTTTTGCAACGGATGATCGCAGAAGGTAAACTGAAGACTGACAGTGATGTGCTGAACGGTAAGAAAGTCACTTACCACGACCCCTGTTATCTTGGCCGCGGCAATAAGGAATACGATGCTCCCCGCAATGTGATCAATACGTTGCCGGTAAAAAATATTGAAATGGGGCGTAATAAGCAGTTTGCCTTGTGTTGCGGTGCCGGCGGAGGCCAGATGTTTAAAGAAGCGGAAAAAGGCGACAAAGAAATTTTTATCGAAAGGGCCGAAGAAGCCATAGGAACCGGGTGCGACATTATTGCCACCGCCTGCCCGTTCTGCATGACTATGATGACAGATGGGATCAAGTATAAAAACCAGGAAGAAAAAATTAAAAACTACGACATTGCCGAACTGGTAAGTATGAGCCTAAGCTTGTAGATCCCCTGTCATTTTGAACCCAGTTTATTTCGAGGTAAGCATTGCCGTAGGCATTGTGGCGAGAAATCCCCTGAGAACATACCTTTTGTCCGTGGAATATCTCACTTCCCGCAATGGCCGGGTTATTTTTTGGGAATCTATTACTTAATGCGGATCAGCATCCTTCTGGCAACAAGCGGGTAAACGGTCGTGGGCTTTTTGATCAGCCGGCATCTCATCTGCATCGTAACCAACCTTTGTAATCGCAATTTTTATTTTTTCTTCGTTCGTTTTAGCAGTTTTATAAACAACAGTCAAAATCTTTGTCTCGTTATCAAGTTCAACCGATTTCACTCCTTTTTCAAAAGAAATGTTGTGCTCCAGTCTTTCCTTACAGTCGTTGCACTTCGCCGAAGTCTGTATTTTTACTGTATCAATAGTTGTTTTAATTTCCTGTGCATTTACCTGCATGATTGCCATACATAGTATCGCGATTATTATCCCTAACTTTAATTTCATTTTTTCTGTTTTTATTTATTATTTTCTAATTGTGAATCTTATTCCAAGATACACTTTAATTCCACTAATCGGCCCCCAAACTATCGAGGAATCAAAATAATCTCCAAATGGTTCATTAGCCTGGAGAATCGGATGATCCTGACGATAGTTTGTTAAGTTTTCACCTCCTATATATACATCCCAACGTTTGAAATACTTCGTTATCTGCGTGTTTAAAATCGCATATACCGGTGATCGTTCAGGCCGCTGGTATGGTTCAGGATTAAAACCCGTATAGGGTAATCGCTGGTCGCCATTTACCTGTACATTCAAATCAAACTGCCATTTTTTTAAATTAGTTTGGTACGAGGCTGATAACAGCCCTATGTATTTACTTACAAAAGGCTTTTCTTTTAACTCTCCACCAATTGTTGTCTTTACATCATTGTAACGAAACGCCAGTTTTAATTCGAACCTATTCACGGGTTCGTATTGTGCCTCTACCTGTATACTGTTGGAATATGATTTTCCATCCAAGTTATAGATATAAACAATGAACGGGTTTTCTTCCCTGTCCATAATTACCTGGTTATTAAATCTTGTATGGAAGAAATCAGTTGTTATGCTTAATTCTTTTACCCCAATATCTATGTATGCAGTATATGTCAATCCAAAATTCCATGACGATTCAATATTAAGCTCTTTGGTGAACACAATCTGTTTTGAAGTAGCAAGTATAGAAGTGTTTTCAGCAATTACATTTGCTGTACGGAATCCCCGGCCAAGGCTTAATCTTAACATGTTATGTTCGTTTATATTGTATTTGGCATGCAAGCGAGGTGTAAACAACCATCCAAAAAGATTATTGTAATCCAATCGCACACCGGCAATTAGGTTCAGGCTCTTATAATTTGAATAAGTATATTGAAAGAAAGCGCCTGAAACATGTTCGTTTCTTATCCATGTCGTATCATTCAGCTGCTGATTGTAATCATCAAGAGCAAAACTGACACCAGTTGTATATTGGTGACGCGTATCATTGATATATGACTGAAACATCAGATTCCCATAATAAGAAAACTGGTTGGCATTATAATTATTCAGGCCATAAAAGGATATAACATCATGATACACCACCTGGTTTTGAAATCCAATACTCGAATTAGCCCTGTTCCTTAAAATGTAACCTATTTTCAGGAAGCCCAGATAGCGATCCGTCTTCACCCCTACTCCGTATCCATTTTCAGCATCATGCGGCTCTTCGGGATTAAAATCCATTTGCCCGCCTTTGCGGTTTTCTTTCAGGTATTGAATCCCGAACTGCATCCGCAGATTGTCACCTTTGTATTTCCAGCGGTTAAATAGATTTAGCTGTTCAATCAATGGATCATCCAGAAACGAATCATCATTATTATCATGTTTGATTCCGAAATATTCGGCATGGGCCAGTATCGCGGTACTCCATTTCTCATTTAACTTAAAACGGATATTCAAATTCCCCTCTACTTTACCCATCTGGCTTCCATATAAATTCAGAAAAAACTTATCTTTCTCATCAGGCTTTTTATATTCAATATTTATCTGACCTGCCATAGCCTCATATCCATTGACAACTGATGATGTTCCTTTTGAAACCTGGATAGATTCCATCCAGGTTCCGGGCACATAACCCAGCCGGTAAGGTACAGCCAATCCGCGTAAATTAGGTATATTCTCTGTCAGCATTTGAGTGTATAAACCGGCTAAGCCCAGTAATTGGATTTGCTTAGCACCGGTAACCGCATCGGCATAACTTACATCCACCGAAGCGCTGTTTTCAAAACTCTCAGATAGATTACAACATGCAGCTTTCTGCAACTCACCTTCGTTAATGCTTGTTATTCCTCTTGTTTCGGTTCTTAACGAATGACTGCCCGATTTCCGCGAGACAACTTCAACCTCATCCAGGTCTTTCAGCTTATTTAAGGTTATATGTACATGTCCGTATCCGGTTTCATTTAAATTAATAGTGTCCGTCTGGTAACTAACATAACTCACCACCAATTTTTGGGGAGCTTTTCTTTCCAGGTTCAGGTTAAAGTGTCCTTCTGCATCTGTGGTGGTGCCGTTCAACGTTTTCAACTGAACTACATTAGCTCCTATCAGCGGATTGCTTTCTCCGCCGATCATTTCAAATACACCACCTTTCACTTGCTGGGCGTATATCTGTGTAAACGGCCATAAAAACAAGCAGGCTATTAATACATATTTTTTCATGATTATGATAATTTAACTCGTACAAAAAATGTTGTTATTCAGCTTTGATAAGCTGTAAATGAGTTAAATTAGGTGGGCAGGAGTAATTTTTTGTTGTTGTATGGCTAATACAAGTTTTTTTCCAAAATTACCTGGTGGTAACTCTTTCATAGTTTTAAAATTCTCAATAAAAACTATGTGTTCCTCAACTTGTATTTCTTTATATTCAAATAGCTTAAAATCAAAAATTTTAACTTGCTGTTTTTCTCCCGGGATAGTATATACTGATGCAAGTTTAAAGACTTGTTTTTGTGTGGCGCAACAATCCGAATCCGCATTTTCAGTTTGACATGATCTCTTCTCTTCTTTGCAACAAGATTTCATTGCAGGATTCTTTTCGTGGTGCTCACATTTTGCGTAATTAACAAAAAGACTTCTAATGACACCTTTGGATTCAGAACAGTAATGTGAATAAACAGTAATTCCGGTTGTTGACCATAAAACCGACAGCAATAATAAAAATCCTGTTATTAGTTTAATCAAATTCTTCACACTAATTTTCCTTTTCTCAACAAAAGTAGGACAATATTTTGTGGTCTGCTGTTAAAATAACATTAAAACTTAGTTGCAAGGTTTTAATAAACTACCCAGAGGCAGAGCCATAGGGGTATTAAATTGAGCTTGTTTCGCAAACATATTTATTTCCGACCCAGAGGGTCGGTGAATTAAACCACATATTGATTAAGAAGAAATTCCATTCGATTTTACTTCAATTTCAGGCTTATTTTAGTAAATTTGGTACCTCTATAAAAAAGCAGACAAAATGGAATATAAAATACTTAAAACAGAAGTAATTGACGGTATTTCCGTTGTTACCATTAACAGGCCCGAAGCCCTGAATGCGCTGAACACCCGTTTCTTTAACGAAATGGATGATTACATTGCCAGTATAAAAAATGACGCCTCGGTGAAAGCCCTGATAATTACAGGTGAGGGAAAAGCATTTGTAGCCGGCGCCGATATTGCCGAGATGGTGGACAAAACTTCCGAAGAAGGAAAAGCTTTTTCAGAACTCGGACAAAATACGTTCAGTAGTTTCGGCGAGCTGAATATTCCCGTTATTGCAGCCATCAACGGATTTGCCCTCGGAGGCGGTCTCGAACTGGCCATGGGTTGCGATTTCCGTATTGCCAGCACAAAAGCAAAATTCGGACAGCCGGAAGTAAACCTCGGACTGATACCCGGCTATGCAGGCACACAGCGCCTGTCACGCCTCGTAGGCATGGGCGATGCGTTGTACATGCTGATGACGGCAGATATGATTGGTGCTGATGAGGCCTTACGTATCGGTCTTGTACAAAAAGTTTTTGAGCCGGAGAGTTTGATGGAAGAAACACTAAAGATTGCCAAAAATATCGCGTCAAAAGGCCCTTCGGCCATAAAAAAAGTGAAGCGGGTTGTAAGGCGGGGAATGGATCTGAGTCTAAATGAAGGGGAAGCCCTCGAAGCGGAAGAATTCGGTTCTTTATTCGGCGAAGGAAATGAAGGGAAAGAGGGGATGAAAGCCTTTTTGGAAAAAAGAAAACCGGAGTGGTAAGGGGTTAAGGGAAAAGGGGAAAGTAAAAAGGCAAAAGGATAAAGGGAAAAGGTATAAGGTATAAGGCAAAAGGATAAAGGTATAAGGGAAAGGGGAAAAGGTATAAGGTATAAGGCAAAAGGATAAAGGTAAAAGGTAAAAGGTATAAGGCAAAAGGGGAAAGGGAAAAAGGGAAAAGGGAAAAGGGAAAAGAAGATCAAATTTAGTTAAATGAAGAGCAATGAACTTAGTGAAAGACTTTTTAAATTTGCTGCCCGGGTTATCCTTTTTACAAGGATATTGCCCGAAGACGCCGAGTACAAAGTAATAAAATATCAACTGGTAAAATCTGCCGGTTCTGTAGGGGCCAATTATGAGGAAGCCCAATCAGCATCTTCCTCAGCTGATTTTACTTACAAAGTTGAGATTTCATTACGGGAGATTAGAGAAAGTAATTATTGGTTAAGATTATTAAATGAAATAACTTCAAATAAAACAGAAAAAAATTCTAAAGAAACAGACTTTTTAATTGATGAATCAGATCAGTTAAAAAAAATTCTTGGAAGCATCGTTTTTAAAGTGAAAAATAAAAATAAATAACTTTTGTCTTGAGCCATTTAAGTTTGAAATCAGTTTTTTTTCTTGCAATTCAAACTTTTGACTTATGACTTTTAACTTATGACTTTTAACATTTAACTTCAAACTTATAACATATAAAAATGACCTACGAAGAAAGATTACAAAATGTATCGGTATTGGGTGCGGCGGGTAAAATGGGCAGCGGTATTTTGTTGCTTACGGCTGTGGAAATGGCCGACCTCAGCCTGAAACCCGAAAACAAAGACAAATCCTTTGTTTTAAATGCCATTGATATTGATCCGGCCGGCCTGGCAGGGTTGATGAAATACCTTCGGGAGCAGGTGCGCAAAGTAGCGGAGAAAAAAACCGTCTGGCTAAGAAAAGCTTACGCCGACCGCGATGACCTGGTGGAAAATTATGACATTATTGACGAATATATTTTCGACGTATTAAACGTGGTTCGGCCCGGGACAGCCATGGAAGTTGCTTACCAGTCGAACCTGATTTTTGAAGCTGTAAGCGAAAACCGTTCGTTAAAAGTAAAACTACTTTCGCAAATTGATAAAAACAATGCGAACAAACCATGGTACTTTACGAACACTTCGTCCGTGCCCATCAATCTGATTGAGTCAGAAGCAGGACTGGACGGACGGGTTCTGGGATTTCACTTCTATAATCCCCCGGCAGTACAACGCCTTGTCGAGTTGATCACTACTGAGAAAACTTCCGAAGAAGCCATTGCTTTTGCACAGGAATATGCCAAAAATCTGAAGAAGATCATCGTTCCTTCCAACGACCACGCCGGGTTCATCGGCAACGGTCACTTTATGCGCGATGCGCTGCATGGGTTGAAAGAAGCTGAAGCACTGGCGGCCGAAAAAGACATTCCATTATATAAAGCCGTTTACATTATCAATAGTGTAACACAGGATTACCTGGTAAGGCCTATGGGAATTTTTCAACTGATTGATTACGTTGGCATCGACGTGGTTCAGTTTATCCTTAACGTTATGAACCCGTTCAATCCGGATGAAGAGCTCCAACACGACCTGCTGGATAAAATGATGGAACAGGGTGTTAAAGGAGGTCAGTATTCCAGCGGCGCCCAAAAGGACGGTTTTCTGAAATACAAAAGTGGAAAGATTGTGGGTGTTTGGGACATCCACAAACAGCATTATGTGGACCTTGAACAGTTTAAAGACGAATGTGACGAGATGATGGGCGAATTACCCAAATCGCATGTCGTATGGAAAAACATCATTCGAAATAAAAACAAGGAAGAACTTTTACAGCAGTTTTTCAACGACCTGAAATCCAGCGATGCACTGGGTGCTGTGCTTGCCGTTAAATACGGAAAACGCTCAAAAGAGATCGGTGAAAAGCTGGTTTCTGATAAAGTAGCTGATAAAATCGATCATGTGAATACAGTAATGCTCACAGGTTTCTATCATGCTTATGGTCCGGTAAATAATTTCTTTGATTAAAAAAATTGCCTCATGAAAAAATTAAGAAGAAAAGTATATATGACAGCCGGTTACAATACCGTGTCGATGGGTACGGGTCGTAGAGAATTTCATCCGAAAAAACCCCGCCCCGGAATCGAACATTACATCAAGGAAGCCGGCAAAGGTGTTCTGGATCAAATTGGCGGTCCTGATAAGGTTGACGAATCGGTACTGGGAAACTTCATGGCTGCCCGTTTTAATAAGCAGGCTAACCTTCCGGGATTTATTCCTATGATCGATGAAAAATTACAGTGGAAACCGGCAACAAGTGTTGAAGGCGCCTGTGGTTCGGGAGGCCTTGCCCTTATGTATGGCGTACGTTCGGTACTTGCCGAAACAGCTGATGTGGTTTTAACAATGGGTGTAGAAGTTCAAAATACAGTAAAGGCCATTTATGGTGCTGACATTCTTGCCGGTGCAGGATGGTATCAGAAACGTAAACAAGGCCATGCGTATTTCTTCCCTGGACAATTCAGCGATCGTGCCGGAGCATACTATGAGAAATACGGATACGACAAAGCACGCAAAGGAATGGCACGCTGGTTTGCCAATGCCATGGAAAATGCCCGCCTGGATGAAACCGCCCAGGAACACCACAACACCTTACCCGATCCTTACGCTCTGGCATTAAAGATGAAACCTAACGGAGCTGCATTTGTGGATCACCTGACAGTTTTAGACTGTTCGAAAGTTTCTGACGGTGCTTCGGGTATTGCCATTTGCTCGGAAGAGGGGCTGGCAAAAATAGGCGTTGATAAAAAAGATGCTGTTGAAGTAATGGGCTGGGCGCAGGTAATCCGCGACATTACCAACGACCCGAAAGACCCGGCTGAGCTGGAAGCTATACCAAGAGCTGCCAAACAGGCTATGGAAAGTGCCGGTGTAACTATCGATCAAATCGGAACCATCGAAACCCACGATTGCTTCTCTATAGCAGGCATTCTGGCTGTTGAAGGCCTCGGCCTGGCCAAAAAAGGAGAGGGCGCCGACTGGGTTGATGCAGGCAATACGGCCCGCGACGGATACATGCCGATGAACACAACGGGCGGACTGATTGGCTGGGGACACCCTACCGGGGCAACCGGCGTTCACCAGGCAGTTACCATCTGGCAACAACTTACGGGAAAAGCCGGAAAAGCACAGATCAATATTTCTGACGACAGGCCTTACGGCATGACCATTAATATGGGTGGTGATGATGTAACGGTAGTAGCGATTGTATATAAACGGGGGTAAATATTATCCCGAAGATTAATGAGTTGAAAGGCTGCGCAATTCTGTGCAGCTTTTTTATTCTGTACTTATAATCGTTACTACGACTCTTCTGTTACTTCTCGGCCCGTCAAGCTCACAAAAGAAAATATTTTGCCAGGTGGAAAGCCCCATTTCTCCCTTCACAACAGGGATCGTTTCAGAAGGGCCAATCAAACCCGCTTTCAGGTGCGCATCACCATTACCATCCTGCCGGTCGTGAAGCCAGACACCACTGGGAATAAGCTTTTGCAGAAGATGAATTACATCGGTCTGTACCGAGTCGTCCCAGTTTTCCTGTATCATAATGGCTGCTGTAGCACCCTGTGCGTACACATTTACAAGCCCTTCCCTGATGCCTGACGAAATAACAATTTGTCTGACGTATATTTTGTTTTTGAACCAGGTGTTGACGTTGAATTTAATATTGCAAAATTTTTCCGTATTGCACTGGGAGCCAGTTATCGTTTAACTGATGGCATTAACCTGACATACAAATATTTTGATGAAATTTCAGGTGACATAAAGAGTGTTGCGATTGACAAAAATGCACTCAACTCATTCAACGCTTCAGTATCGCTTAAGTTCGGCTGGTTTTAGTATAAGTAATTTAATAATATCCTAAGGCTGTTCGTCAATAGACGGATGGCCATTTTATTTAACTCAACATCTTTATAAACATCTTTCCCCGGTGGGTGGTGGTTTCAGAAGTACTATTATTTGTAATTTAGCTATCATCATTACAACAAATACAAACAAAAAATATCTGACGTCATGGAAAAGAAAAAATTTGCAGTAGTCCTGTCGGGATGCGGTGTATATGACGGGGCTGAAATACATGAAGCAACGCTTACTCTGCTTGCTATAGCCCGTGCCGGAGCAACCTACCAGTGTTTTGCCCCTGATATGAAACAATATCATGTAATCAACCACCTTACGGGTGAAGAAATGAACGAAGAGCGCAATGTACTGATTGAATCGGCACGTATTGCGCGGGGTAACATCAAACCCCTCAGCGAATATGACGCCAAAGAATTTGACGCCCTGATTTTTCCGGGTGGCTTTGGCGCAGCTAAAAATTTGTCGACAGTAGCTTTTAAGGGAGCTGATGCAACGGTCATACCCGAAGTTGAAAAAGCCATCGAACAAACCGTAGAATTAAAAAAACCTATCGGCGCTTTATGTATCTCCCCGGCTATTTTAGCTAAAGTATTAAAAGATGTAAGCGTTACCATCGGAAAAGACAAAGGCACTGCCGAAGCCATCGAGGCTATGGGAGCCAAGCATGTGGAAACTAACCACGGGGATGTAGTGTTTGACGAAAACAAACTGGTATTTACCACGCCCTGCTACATGTTGGATGCCACAATAACGGATATCGACGATGGAGCTACTAACGTGGTTAAGGCAATGATGGATGTTATGGAGGGTAATTGATCAATCTTAGTCAGGCAATGGTCAGGCAATAGTCATACAATGGTCAGGCGATAGTCATACAATGGTCAGACGATGGTGGATAACAGTTGTTAAATTAAAGAAATCATTTAAAGTAATCTTTTATTAATTAAATATTTATGTCATGAAATTAGAAGAATTCAGAGTGTATCAATTGGCCCTGGATTTAGGCGAGGGAGTTTGGGATATTGTAATAAAGTGGGACTTTTTTGCTAAAGACACCATTGGAAAACAATTAGTAAGAGCCATTGATTCGGTGGCGGCAAATTTAAGCGAAGGATATGGCAGATATCATTACAAAGAAGCTAAAAATTTCAGTTATTATTCTCGCGGTTCACTTTACGAAACAAAAACCTGGCTCACAAAAGCGAAGAACAGAAATTTACTTAACGAAGAGACTTTCACAAAAATGATGAGCGCAATAGACGATATCTCCGTAAAACTCAACAACTACATCAAATCAATCGGCAAAACAAATTAAACATTGCTGACAACACATGACGAGCAAAGCCCAATGACGACCGAAGGGAAGTTGACGTGTAGCAAATGACAATGAATGACCACCGAAGGCAAAATGACGCCGAAGGCAAATGACAATGAAT
>QMPO01000067.1 GCA_003648625.1 Bacteroidota bacterium | reverse complement strand
TTTTTTACAGCCTCTTTTATCAAACCATGTGCCACTGCCTTTTTTGTGCGGAATGTGTGCCGATTTTGCAGGTATGACAAAATTTCATGAATGGTTTTTTTATTAAAAAACAAAGGTATTCTTCTTCGCGCACCTCTGCTAACCTATATAAAAATAATTAACAATGCCCTCAAGCCGGGCTGGCTCTTACTTTTTTTATTCATGGCTTGTTTATTTTCAACGGAATTCATGAATGCTCCGCATTTCTTCAAAGGCGGAAGCCCCAATTTTCGACATTCCTGTGTAAACATTTATATTCTGTGTTTTAATATAGCGCCCATTGAGCATTAGGCGTCAGCTGCGGGCGGACAGCACGAAACGGCGAGCAGGCTGCGGCCTGAATGGGAAACAGCGTAGAAATAAACAAAAGGCGCTTGCGTTTGTACTGCCAAGGCAGTACACTACTTTTGTATTATTTCAAGCTGTTTCACAGAGCGGGCGGAAGCATTCGTTTCGGGTCGCCTTCTTTGGTTCGTTTCTTGGCGAGACAAGAAATGAACAACAAAAGAAATAGTAGAGGCAGGAAGGCAATGAACTGTTTTTCAATAATTGTTTAATAGCAATTTTGATGTTTTAGAGATATATCCCCAAGAGAGACTAAAAACTAGTTTATTAGAATCTAAATACTCTTTAGCTAATTTTCTGTAAGTATAGAAGTTCTAAAGCTTGAGCTAATGAAAGAAATGTATAAAAAAACCGGCTCCGCGACTTTCGTTTTGTGCAAGTAGAGAGAAAGCCTTTTTAATGGCGGAACCGGCCATGCAAAGGTATTAAAATCAGCAGGAAGTAATTCCGGTAAAAAAAGATGTATTTTAGATTGATTCCATGCGGATAATCAAAAAACACGGCTTAAATTTGTGGTCAATTTTGCATCAACTTTAGAACCTATGAATAAACAAAGTACAGCCGGTAACCACGGACCGGGAGTAAAGTCAGATTGCTATGTCGAACTGGAACTACTGCCTTACGGAGGCATTGAAATAGAACTGAAAAGCAAGGTAAAAGACCTTTACGGCGAGTCGATTAAACGCCTTGCTAACGAGATCCTTGAAGATTTCGGCATTAAGAATGCCCGACTGAACATCGACGACAGCGGGGCCCTTGATTTTGTCCTGGCGGCACGTATCGAAGCAGCGATCAAGAAGCTGGTTGAAACGGATCATGAGTACCTGCTTCCTGTTATCGAAGAAAATAAAACGGCAAGCGCCAAAGACCAGTTCCGGTTTTCACGCCTCTATCTTCCCGGTAACAGTCCGAAACTGATGATCAATGCCGGCATTCATCATCCAAACGGTATCATCCTCGACCTGGAAGATTCCGTAGCACCCGACAAAAAATTCGAAGCCCGTTTTATCGTGCGGAATGCCTTACGGGCAGTTAACTTTTACGGTGCCGAGCGGATGGTGCGCATCAATCAGATTCCGGACGGATTAGATGATCTGCGCTACCTTGTTCCTCATCATGTGAACCTTATCCTGGTGCCGAAAGCTGAGGAGGCGGAAGATATTTTACGGGTAAATGAAGTGATCGACATCCTGAAAAAAGAACATGGAATAACGCAGCCCGTCTGGCTGATGCCTATTATTGAAAGTGCCAAAGGGGTGATGCATGCTTATGAGATTGCCTCGGCTGCCGCTAACGTAGTCTCGCTGGCAATAGGCCTCGAAGACTATACGGCAGATCTGGGAACCCGGCGCACCAACAAAGGTGATGAATCGTTTTTTGCCCGGAGTATGGTAGTAAACGCAGCCCGCGCTGCAGGCATCCAGCCCATTGATTCGGTGTTCTCGGATGTGTCTGATATGGAAGCGCTGGCGAAAAACGTACAGACCTCTAAAGGCCTCGGTTTTGACGGTATGGGGTGTATCCATCCGCGGCAGATAGCGGTGATCCATGAGAATTTTGCTCCGGCACCGGAAGAAATCGAAAAAGCCAAAAAGATTGTACTGGCCTTTAAAGATGCTGAAGCCAAAGGCTTGGGCGTTGTTTCTCTCGGCTCGAAAATGATTGACCCGCCGGTAGTGAAACGAGCCCAGAACACCATCGAGATGGCCATCAACATGGGTAAACTGGATAAGGATTGGGAGAATGGCTGATAGGTACTAATTAATTTTAAGGAGACATCGGAGAAACTAAAACAGAAAACAAAAAAGAAAAAATGAAAAAATACGACAAACTCGTCAAAAATGCTGCCGGAAGAATGGTGCCTACCATCATCAACGGGGAAGAACATGTGCCCTTTAAAGGGGTTAAAAAGTACAAACCCGAGGGCCGGAAACACGCGCCACGCATTGCAAGTTGTATCGACTATCCCGATGACGGTAACAAAGTACTGGCTTCGTTGAAAGATGCACTCATTAAAGCGGGGCTAAAAGACGGCATGACCATCTCGACACATCATCATTTCCGCAACGGCGACCTGATAACGAACCAGATATTCGATATCGCTCACGAGCTGGGTGTGAAAAATCTGCGTTGGTATCCATCGGCTTCTTTTCCGTGCCACGAACACCTCATCCCCTACCTTGAAGACGGCACTATCAACCGTATCGAAGGCAGTATGAATGGTCCGCTCGGAAAATTCGCCTCCGAAGGAAAAATGAAAGGGATGGCGATACTGCGCTCGCATGGAGGCCGCTACCAGGCCATTCAGGACGGAGAAGTGCAGATCGATATTGCAATTATCGCAGCGCCATCAGCCGACATGTTCGGCAATGCTAATGGCGTGGACGGCCCTGCCGCCTGCGGGCTGCTGGGTTTTGCCCTGGGCGATTCACAGTATGCCGACAAGGTGATCGTGGTTACGGACAACCTTGTGCCGTTCCCGTGTATCCCGTGGCAGATCCATGGTAACTATGTAGACTATGTGGTAAAAGTGGACAAGGTGGGCCTGCCCGAAAAAATTATATCAGGCACCACACAAATAACCAAAAGCCCTGACCGATTGCTGATAGCCGAGATGACAGCCCAATTTTGCGAAGCTACAGGACTGATCTACGACGGGTTCTCGTACCAGGCAGGCGCTGGCGGAACAGCCCTCTCAATCGGTAATTATTTTGGTGACATTTTACGAAAAAACAACTGGAAAGCCAGCTTTATCAGAGCGGGAAGTAACGAATACCCTGTAAAGTTACTGGAAGAGGGTTACGTAAAATATATCCTCGACGGGCAAACATTCGATCTGGAAGGCGTCCGCTCGATGCGTGAAAATCCAAACCACGTCAACACCTCCCCTTTCACCTCGTACAACTACCACGGCAAAGGGAATTTTGCTTCATTGGTGGATATCGTCGTATTGGGAGCTACCGAAGTGGATGTAAATTTCAACGCCAATGTAGTGACCCACTCAGATGGTTATTTGCTGCACGGCATAGGCGGCTGGCAGAATTGCCTGTTCTCGAAATGTACTATTCTGCCGATTCCGTTGTTCCGTGACCGAATACCTGTGATCGTTGACGCAGTAACCACCCTTTGCGGGCCGGGAGAGCTGATTGATGTGATCGTGACGGAACGGGGCATTGCCATCAATCCGCGCAGAACCGACCTGATCGAAAAGGCGAAACATTCGGGCTTACCCATAAAAACCATCGAAGAACTGAAAGAAGAAGCGGAAGCTATCTGCGGTGTTCCCCGGAAACCGGAACTGGACGATGAGATTATCGCCGTGATCAAATGGGTGGACGGAACAGTGATTGATTCGGTGAGGAAAGTGAAGAGTTAAATACTTATTCGGCTTCCTGTATGTAAACCGGCAAGTTTATCGCCTAATACACCTTTTAAAAGCCTGTAGGCACCTTTACCGGTGCAATGTCCGGTAACAATTTGGTCTAACTGTTTATTTTCGGCAAACAAGCCCGCCGTTTCAAAGACGTCTTCTTTCTTCTCCGACAACCCTTTGGTTATAGGATTGTACATATGGAATCCACCAATAACATTCAGGCGGTTATCTTCGTTCAACTGTACCGACTCAACCATATTCAATATGCCATGGTGTGAGCAGCCTGTGAAACAATACACATTATCTCCTTCGTTGATTACCAGCATCTGTTCGTGGGCAAAATCATCCGGCACCAGTTTGTTTTCTTTCTTTGTCACCAGGTGTTTGCTGTCGGACGGAAGTTTATGTTTGGTAGAAAAATGCGTCACTATTTTTATGTCTTCGTTAATCTGTACATCATCCTGCACAAAAACAAATCTGTCGGCATATTCTTTCAGCAATTTCTGATCGACACCTATTTCCTTTTTCAGAAAAGCAAGCTTATAGTAGTAGCGCCCTGTTGCCTGTTGCCTGATATAAACTTTGGCGGTTTTGTTCACTGCAAAAAAGCGCGCCAGTCCTCCCGTATGATCAAAATGAGCGTGAGAAATCACAACAAAATCTACTGAGGATAAATCAACACCCAGTTTCAGGGCATTATCGGCAAAAGCTCCGGAACTGCCCGTATCAAATAAAATATTCAGGCCGTTCGATTTAATAAAAAGTGATAAGCCGGCTTCGGCTTTTAAGCCTACATTTCCTTCGGCTACTTCGTTTTCAATGAGCGTGATTATTTCCATGAATTAAATATTGCAGGTGGTGAAATTCAGATACATCATCATGTCAGCTTACTGTCTTGTCCTAAGTTCTCTTTTGGCAGGATCCCTCAGTACGTAAACAGGCTACCATAAACACGGAATAACCTCATTAGTTACTACCAGTTGTAATCACACTCTTCCCAGATTTCCCGTTCCTGATCTTCCGTTAAATTGGTAACTTCTGCAGGCGTATATTTTTCCGATGTTTTTTCAAACATGCAGTCGCAAACATCTTCAGCACTGCCTTTGAAGACATCATTTTCCTCCAGCATTCTCAGGCAGTTCTTTTTCCACTGCATTTCCTGTTTTTCAGTCCAGGTATCGCTTTTTGAATTGTAGTTAGTGCAGGATACCATAATAAAGATCATACCCACAACAAAGGCTACATATTTTATTTTGTTCATTTTTTAACTTGTTTTATTATTAGAAAATGTTTGTTGCCAGATGCAATCAAAGATAACCAATTAATCTGGTTATCATGCATCCGTTTAATACAACATTGTTTCGGTTTATTTCATATCCAGTTCTTCCAGTTTTTTATCGACCATCTCCGAAATTTCGTCGTAACGTTTCTCGTATTTTTCATCTTTACTGCAGTCAACAAACTGAAACCATTGCTGCGTCCACGTGGCGGCTTCCTGCGATACATTCATGTATTTTTGAGACAAGTCGGGATCCGTAGGGTTATTCTTAAATGTTTCGAGTAAATCAAGGTATTCTTTTACCCATGCTTCATACCTGTCGAGAAACTCATCGCAACTTGTAATTTCCTCAGTTTCTTTAATTTCCACTTCCTCTCCGTTGTTTGTTTCAACAACTTCTTCGGTAATAATTGTTTCGTCAGCAGCGGATTCTTTGTCGCTTTTAGCGTCAGATCCACCGCCGCAGCATGAGCTAAAAAGAAACATGCTGATGGCTACTAAATAGATTAAATTTTTCATCTGTTTAAAAATTTTTGTTTCTTAACAACCGGTTTGGTTTATAACGATAAAGATAAGCTATTTGTTTTTCAGGGCAAACAGTTTTCTGTCAGAAGTAGATCCAGTGAAAAACAAGTTTATCACTTTTGTTGTATTCCAGCGTTGGAAAAGGAATTTTTACAAAACTCAGACCCTTGAATAAAAAATTAAGGAATTTTGAATTTGTTTTTATCCGGGTCCAGTCGATATCCATCGACAGGTAATACTGCCTTACGCGGTCATAATGCGGGAGCGGATTCCCCTCGTTATCGTACTCCGGATTTGTCACCTCGGCCAACATACCATCGCCACCGTAACCCACAGCTATATTTATCCATGAAGGGAACTTCGATTCTCTTTTGATAAATGATGCAATATTCGCCGACAGCCAATAGGTTTGTCCGTTGTAATCTTTTAACACACACTGAGGTGTGCTTTCGCCCAGCTTACCGGGATTATATTGCGGATAATCAGTAGGGTGATACGAATATTTGAGTCGGAACCGCTGTTCGTGCCATAACAATTGCTGTCCGGCAAATATTCCCACACCAAGTGTGTTGGCCGTCAAATCATATACGGAAGCACCGTAATCTGCCGAAAAGCCGTCCAGTATTTCGATGACCGTCATGGCGCCAAAGCCCATCAGCGCACCATAACCGATAGATTTATTTTCAGGAACATTCGACCATCGGAGTAACCAATAGCTGTAATTGCTCAATGTATATGCCGTTGTCATGTGGCCTGCTTTATCCAGTTGCAGCCAGTATTTACTATCGTTAATAAAATGAAAAGGCAGGCCCAGATTGTCTTTATACCAGATAAAATAAAGTCCGGTTAAAGCAACCGTATAAGCCGCTGCACTTCCATAAGCAACCACACGTAACCGCTTTTTATTGATTGTATTATCAGGAAGTGTATCTGTCTGAGCCGGAAAAACTTCGGGAACGATGATAAAAAAGATTATCAGTAAATACAAGATGCGTGCTTTCTTTGGTCGGGTTTTAAGCATAATCAGGCAAAGTTTCTGATGATATCAAAAATGATCTTTGTTTTTTTTTCCAGCAACTCTTTACTTTTAGCTTCGGCCAGGAAGCGTAAATAAGGTTCTGTATTCGATGGTCTGATGTTAAACCACCAGTCCTCAAAGTCGAGGCGGTAACCATCCACATCAAGGAAGCTTTGCGGTGGTTCTTTTTCCATGAAATAATCTTTAACGGCATCCATGGCTTCCTGTTTCTTTTCTATTTTAAAATTCACCTCACCTGTGTTGGCATAGGAAGAGATGCGTTTTATTATTTGTGCAAAGGAAATGCCCTTTTCTTTCAACTTCTTCACAACACGTAAAACCAGCAAAGCTGCTAAAAGGCCACTATCGGAATAATAAAAATCCCTGAAGTAATAATGTCCGGCCAGCTCGCCCCCGTATATACCATCGAGCTCTTTCAGTTTTGTAGCGCCGTAAGCACGCCCCACCCGCCAGATAGCTATGTCTGTGTCAAAATTCTTTTTAAGGTATTCGCCCACTGCTTTTGAGGTTCTGATATCCTGAACCACTATTCCGGTTTCTTTTCGTTCTTCAAAAAAATAATGACCCAGCAAAGCGATGATGAGGTCAGGCGATACAAAATATCCCTTGTCGTCAATGAACATCACCCTGTCGGCATCACCGTCGAAGATCAGGCCAATAGCACAATGATGATCCAATACCGCTTTTTTTATCTGTTCCTGATTCTCAGGAAGAAGCGGGTTGGGTTCGTGCGCGGGGAAAGTTCCGTCAGGTTTATCATTAATGTAATATGTATCAGGGCCAAATAATTCATGAACAAATAAAGACGACATTCCGTTGGACGCATCAACAGCAATATTCAATGCCGCGAAGTCCGACAAGTATTTTTCCAGAAATGTCAGATAATGGCTTCTGACCTCAAAATTTTCAAGTTTACCTCTTTGTTTAGGGATGATCTCCTCTTCCCGTTCAATGAGCGCTTCAATCTCATGCAAACCGTTGTCATAGCCGATCGGAACAACATCTTTTCCGGAAAATTTCAGACCATTGTACTCCGCCGGATTATGGGAAGCAGTGATCATTATGGAAGCATCCAGATCAAACTTACCGGTAGCCCAATAAACCATAGGCGTTGTAGCCAGACCAGCATCCAGCACATCCACGCCGGCATCAAGGAGCCCGTTGGCAAGTGCTTTAAAAGCTTCATCCGAAGAAAGGCGGACATCGCGCCCGATGAGTACTTTATTACATGAAATTACAGAAGGAAAGAAATAACCGATTTTGTATATAATCTCAGGAGTAAGATCCTCTCCCCACACTCCCCGGATATCGTACGCTTTGAAGGCTTCCATATACCCGGCAATTATTTGTAAACACCCATTTTATTCAATGCTTCCTGGTATTTCTTTGCATTTTTAGCATGTTGCCTGTTGGTTTTGGCAAACACATGATAACCGGAAAGATCGTCTTTAGCGCAGAAAAACAAATAGTTATGATGATCATAATTTAAAACGGCATCAATAGAAGCGATGGAAGGAATACAAATGGGACCGGGAGGCAAACCGGCAACAAGATATGTATTATAAGGAGATTTTATTTCTTTATGTTTGTTCAGCACCCGTTTGATTGAATAATCGTTCAGGGCATATATAACCGTTGGGTCGGCCTGCAACCGCCATCCTGCTTTAAGACGGTTTATATAAACGCCTGCAACCTGCGGTTTTTCATCGTCTTTGTTGGTTTCTTTTTCTACTATGGAAGCGAGTGTCACCACTTCGGGGATTGTAAGGTCAATTGAGCGGGCTTTACTTGTCCTGCTGCCACTCCAGAATTTAATGTATTCTTCATGCATTCTTTTTATAAAACCCTCAGCAGATGTATTCCAGTACATTTCGTAGGTGTTCGGAATAAACAGTACCGAAGCGGTTTCATTATTCAACCCTAAAAGAGTAAGATACGTTGAATCGGTAATGAGATCTACTATAGCTGCTGAATCAGCTTCTATTTGCTGACTTACTTTTTGTGCCACCTGATAAATATCCCGGACATTGTTAAAGATCAGTTGTACCGGCACCTGCTCACCCGACCGGAGCAGGTTAATCAGTTCGTTGTTGTTCATGCCGGATTGAATCAGGTATTTGCCCGGCTTTACCAATTGGGGGTATTTTTTCTTTTCGGCCCACCACTCAAAATACTTTCTGTTAACAACCAGGCCTTTTGCGTACAGAATCAGTTTCACATCTTCAAAATCAGATCCGGTAGGAATTGTAATGGCTACCGATTCATCATTCGGCGTCCACACATTGGGTTTTAACACGATGCTGTACAAAATATAAGCAGCTCCTGCCAGTGCCAGAAATAAGATCAACAGGATAGTGAAAATTATTTTTTTCTTTTTCCCGTTTTTTTTCTTGTGCGCGCTGTATCGCGGGTGATAATATGCCATTGTTTACAATAATTTGCCTGATACATCAGTTGCTTTACACTTCTTTTCTGATGAGCTGTAAAAACAGTTCGTCAACCCATTTATTGTTTCTTTTATTCCACTCTTTTTTCTCTCCGGAAACAATAAAACCCTTGTCTTTAAACAACTTCAAGCTTATTAAGTTATCTTTTTCAACATTGCAAAAAAGCTGGTGCAGGCCCAGAAGATTGAACGAATAATCGATCAAAATGTCCAGTGCTGCGCCGGCAAAGCCGAAACCTCTTTTCTCTTCAATTATCATTATACCTATTCCGGCCCTAAGATGTTTCGGTTCAACGTCAAAAAGATCAATGGTGCCAATGGCATTTTTGTGGTCAGGTTCTTTTAACTCGATAATAAAACGGGCTTGTTTTGCTGCAAAAATATCTTTGTCGGCCAACATAATGTACTGTTCCAGATCGAAGCGGGAAAAAGGAGTTGTGACATTACTCAGGTGCCAGAGTTTTTGTTCGTTCTCCAGCATATACAGAAAATCAACATCCTGAGGTTCGGGGGCCCTTAAATAGATATTTTCTTTGCTCATCATAATTAGCCGTAAATATAAGGAAATATATTATTCCGTATGGATTGGCTTTGGGAGTTAAAAAAGAAACGAATTCTCAATTAAGGGTTATGCAGGGATTTCCATGCTCCCTTTAAAAACAAATTCGGCCGGACCTCTGAGCCATACATTTTTAAAGATTCCGTCCTCCTCAGGCTCAAAACTCACTACGAACTCACCACCGGTAGTGTGTACCAGCTGAGAAGTTTTACTGTTGATAAGATATGCTACTATAGCCGAGGCCGTCACTCCGGTTCCGCATGACAAAGTTTCATCCTCCACCCCTCTTTCGTAGGTACGCACAAATATTCTGTCATCATCCATTTCCACAAAGTTCACATTGGTACCGCCAGGCATAAACCGTTCACTGTATCTTGTTTTTTTACCTTCGGCAACAACATCAATTTCAGCAACACGCGGCACAAATTCCACATAGTGCGGTGACCCGGTATTTAAAAAATAGAAATTATCCTCTTTTTCCACGTCAACTACATCTGCCATCGATAACGATACATCACATAAACGATCAGCGCATCTGTCTTCAATCACAGCTTTATGCAAACCGTCATACGCGCTGAATATCATCTCGTTACCTGAAATCCCCTGAAGAAAAGCAAACATGGCAGCACAACGCCCCCCGTTACCACACATGCTGCTGAGCGCTCCATCCGAATTATAATAGATCATCTCAAAATCCGATTCAGCTGACGCAGCAATAATGATCAGTCCATCGGCACCTACACCAAATCTGCGTGTACACATTCTTTTTATGAGTTCGTTGCTAAGATCTATGTCACCATTCCTGTTATCAAGAATGACGAAATCGTTGCCGTTACCCTGATATTTCCAAAAATTTATTTTCAATTTTGATCTGTTATGGCAAAATAATTGATGTTACTAAAACCCTGGCAGAAGACTGACAAAACGGTCCACTTGTTTTCTGTTGGTGTTAACATAAATTAACACGCGACAGGTAATTTACAAAGCTGTCCATCGTTCTGAAACTGATAACAAAAATACATCATTAAAAACAAAGGGTTATGAAAACTGTTGGAAAAAGTTTTATTGGCGCAGCTGCAGGAACAATTTTCATCCTGCTCATAGCTGCTGTAATCCTTAACAGCACGTTTAAGGAAAATGACAAACAGACAAAACAGACAGACCAGATCTCAAACATGCAGCAACTACCTGTGCACCGGGCGAATTACCTGATCGCACAGGAAGCTGACTTTGTGCGTGCCGCCGAGAAATCGGTAAATGCCGTTGTTCATATTAAGACAGAAATAAGTGTGAAAAGCAGTACCTATGACGACTTTTTCGGCCCATTCAAATATTACTTCGGGCAACCGAACCGTATGAACACCTATGTGGCTTTCGGGTCGGGTGTCATCATTTCTCCCGATGGTTATATTGTGACCAATAACCATGTGGTGGAAGGAGCCGATAAGGTTAGTGTAACCTTTAACGACCGGCGTGAAATGGAAGCCACCATCGTCGGTATGGATCCGGCAACCGATTTGGCTTTAATAAAAGTGGATGCAGATGATCTTGTCTATTTAAGTTTTGGCAACTCTGATGAAGTAAAGGTTGGTGAATGGGTTCTGGCTGTTGGCAATCCGTTCAACCTTACCTCAACGGTCACAGCCGGTATTGTGAGCGCCAAGGCCCGCAACA
>QMPO01000066.1 GCA_003648625.1 Bacteroidota bacterium | reverse complement strand
TGTATTGATTTTATTTACGCATTTTTTCAAAGGTGGAAGCCCCCCATTTCGAGAGTACCCGATAACTATAAATCATTCACGGCTTTAATGCAATCTTTTGTCATCGTTTAGGACGCAACTGATATGTAATGATTAAATATCGCGGTAATCTTTTTTCCTGCTGAGTTTTAAATCCTGTAGGACGGATGATTTTACGTTAATGGAAAAGTTCCAGCTTTTCCGCGGCCCGAGAGGGACCCAGCTAAACCGCATTTCCCAACAGTGAAGATCTCGATACAAGTTTAAAGAAGTGTAGGATATTTGCTTGGCTGTAAAGTCCCATCCCGAACGGAAAGTAATTTTCCATTTTGGTGTCAGATTTACCTGACCGCTCACACTGAATGTCTGGACTATTTTATGCTCAGGTAATACCTGATAATCGTTATATAAGATTTTATTGGTGTAATTGAAGTTGTAAGCTAAATTCAGCGACCAGGGAATATCCCAGTCGACAAACTCGTGTGGGTTTTCACTTATCTCGTCCATCTCATCCGTGGTAGCATCTTTCGGCTTTTTCTTCTTTTTAAAATCTTTGTCACCTAACCTGAGGTTAATACTAAGGCTCCATATGGAGTTTTCTTTTCTTAATATTGTTCTTCGGGTGTTCCAGTAAAATTGATTCACTCTATGGCCATTTGTATCCACATCATAAGGATCCCACTGTGAGGTATACTGTAACGTAATATTTTTCCATAGTTTAGTTCGCCCGCTCATCCTCAGGGGTGACAGGTTCAGTGAGTCTGCGGCGAGATTGTAGCTCATGGAGAATGAAAAATTCTCAATCAGCACAATTTTTTTCAGACCTGTAATAGTGTCTTTTCTCGAGCGCACTTTCATTTCCAGATTATTATTCAGCACCAATCCAAAACTTCCCGATTTCTGTCCCGGGGGCGATCCGTAGAGAGATCTTTCGAATCGTGAATATGTATATTCCCTTCCGGTAGTGTCTGTATAGGTGTCGTAATAGCCCCACTTCTTATCACCAAAATCAGGCACATATGAAAAACTCAAACTCGGTGTAAATACGTGCCGGATAGCCCTGACAGGTCCTTTTTTTATTTTAAGCATTCCATATACCTTGGTTGTCAGGCTGGATGATATGTTAAAATCAAAGGCATTTTTAAAGCCTTTAATGGTATCGGTTTTAATGTAGCCAACAATCGTATCGTTATTGTTAAACAAGGTGTCGTCCGACCAATAGCGATCGATAGATTGGCTGTACATGCGATCGGTAATATTGATGGAGTTGGACCAGGTAAAATATTTAAGCACTTTCATCGGAAGACTGATAGGCAATTTATGAATGGCGCCGTTCTGCATTTTTTCTGTTAATGTTTGTTCGGTAAAAAAAACCGAGTCAGCAGTTGTTGCTGTGTTTCGTGCATTAAAATTATACTGAATACTCAGGTCTTCATAAAATCTTTTTTTACCTCCTGATCTTTTTAAAGGATAGAAACGGTTTATTGAAAAGGTTAATTCAGGGAGGTTAACTGTTACCTGATGCGTCTTGGTGTTTTGCCTGTGTGTGCCACTTAATGTAAGGTAATATTTACCGGCCCAGTTCGTCTGATAAGAGACACTTGACTGGAATTCGTTCGACAGGTAATCATTAAGACTGGAGGTGTTGTATTTGACATAATTACTGGTGATAATGTTCACGTCAGCAGAAAAAGTGCTTCGCGGCCGGGCTTTTGGGTCCTGTTTAAACGTCCACCGGATACGGAAGTCTGTGGATTTCTCATAGTCGGGTGAGCCTTTGGTACTGATCACATTTACGCCATAGCCAAGATTAAGGGCACCACTGTACTTGTAACGCTTTTTATATCTTAACTGGGGTTTTATGGTCCAGCTGCCCCGGCTGAAAATATCACCGGTTATCTGAAAGTCCAGTTTATCACTGATAGCCCAGTAATAGCCTCCGTTTTCCAGATAAAAACCTTTTTTGTCCATTTCTCCATAAGTAGGGATGAGGATACCCGATTTACGCCCTTTGTTGTTGGGGAAATACCCAAAAGGCAATGCCAGGGGTGTCGGAACGCCTTCTATTTCCATATATACAGGCCCTGTAACAATTTTATCATCAGGAATAACCCGGGCCTTTCCAAATGAAAATGAGAAGTGAGGATGTTCTTCCAGGTTGCAGGTAGTGAACGACCCATGGAAGACATTGATGGAGTTGTCTTCCATTTTTTTTACTTTCTCTCCGTGCAGATACCCAAGATCGTCTTGTGTAAGTACATTTTTAATTATCCCCTCTTTTGTTTTGAAGTTGTACGTCATTGTTTTTGCCTTGAACGTTTCCTTGCCTTCGGTGAATTCAGGAACGCCCACTATTTTTCCCGAGGAATCAGGCAGGCCGGTAGCATATAATGAATTGGTTTTGAAATCAACCTCAATATAGTCGGCTTTGAGGGTGATATCCTGATATTTGACGACAGCTTCGCCGTACAAAAAAACTTTTTTGCGAGCAATATCCTGTACTATTGAATCACGTGCCGTACGCTCAACTATATCCTCAATAACAGTACGTTCTCTGGCTAAACGGTTCAGACTGTCGGATTGGTCAGCTGAATCGGGAATAGTGTCCACTAAATAACCGGAAACGTTATTTGTATCGCTTTGAATGATAGTGTCGGGTACGATAGATGGCGGGTTAAACAATGAATCAGCCCTCAGACCGTTCATACTTATGGTAAGTATAGTTAATAACCATAGCGTTGTTAATAATTTACCAAATGAACAGACCATCCTCAAAATGCTATGATTTACTTTTGTTTTTACTGATATGGCATACTATGGTTGCAAATATAATTCAGAAAATCTGAATCAGCTATGTTGAAACGTTTACTGTATATTGCTATTGTCCTCTTCCTGGTGTTTAATTGCACGGTGTCGATCCATGCGCAGGATAAAATAACAACCGTTGTTATCGATGCCGGACATGGGGGGAAAGACCCCGGAGCACTAGGGAAACACTCTAAAGAAAAAGACATAGTGTTAAAAGTAGCACTAAAAACGGGTTATTACATCGAGAAATACTTAAAAGATGTTAAAGTTATCTATACGCGCAAAACAGACCGTTTTGTAGAATTAAAAAACAGAACTAAAATTGCTAACAATAACAAAGCGGACGTGTTTATTTCTATTCATTGCAACGCGTCCAGATCTTCCAGTCCGTATGGTGCCGAAACATACATTATGGGGTTACATAAGGATAAAGCCAATCTGGAAGTGGCTATGATGGAAAACGCTGCCATCCTTCTGGAAGACAATGCTCAGGACGCTTACGGAGGGTTTAATCCGAATGCTCCGGAATCATATATTGAACTTTCTTTATTAAAAGATGAAAACCAGGATCAAAGCGCTTTGCTTGCCTATCTGGTTCAGGAGCAGTTCAGAAAACGCGTTGGAAGAAAAGACAGAGGAGTGAATCAGGCAGGATTTTTGGTGCTGTGGCGTGCTACCATGCCGAGCATTCTGGTGGAGCTTGGCTTTCTAAGTAACCCGAAAGAAGAACAATTTTTGAATTCGGAAGAGGGGCAGGTATATCTGGCTTCGGCAATATACAGGGCATTTAAAGAATACAAAATAGCTTTTGAAAAAGAAAATACAACTCAGGAAGAAATACAAAAAACCACTGCGACACAGGATAATTCCAGGCTTAATTACCGGGTCCAGTTTTATACGAACACGGTTCAAATACCTTTAAATGATAAAAGATTCAAAGAATTGGATGATGTTACTTCATACTTCCACAATGGATTGTATAAATTTACTTCAGGTCATTACCTTAAACAATCGGAAGCTGAACAGCATTTGAAAGAAGTGAGAAACAAAGGTTTCGGTGATGCGTTTATCGTTTCGTTCGATGGTGATAAAAGGATCCCCCTGTCGGAAGCCCGGAAACTCGAAAAGTCAAGATAAAACCCCTGCTCATTTAATTTCTTTTAATAACAGCACAGTTTTATTACTTTTGTTACATAAGATTTAAGAAAAACAGACGTTAGCATAATAAAGATCACAGATCGTGAAACGATACAAACAAATACTGATAGGTGTCTCTTTTCTCCTTGCCATTGCCTTATTTATATGGGGTTATAACTTTCTGAAAGGGAAAGATATTTTTAATAAACAAACAGTTTATATTGCCAAGTATCATCAGGTAAGCGGTTTGGAAGTTTCCAATCCGGTGCTGATCAACGGGGTAAGGGTAGGACAGGTGAGCAAGATTTATTTTGCCCCGGATATGTCGGGGGATGTGATTGTGGAAATCATGACCCACAATAAATTTCCTGTTCCGGATAATTCCGTGGCAAAAATAACCAGCGCCGACTTGATGGGATCCAAGATTATTGATCTCCGGCTGGGTGACTCGCCCGACATTGCACAGGATGGCGATACGCTTGCCTCCAGTATTGAAGCCAGTTTGATGGATGAAGTAAATGCACAGGTACAGCCCATTAAGCGGAAAGCAGAAAACCTATTGGCTTCCATTGATACGTTAGTTGTTGTTTTTCACACTATTTTTAACGATTCGGCCCGAAACAATCTGAGGGAGAGTTTTGACAACATTAACCGATCATTTAGTAATATCGAAAGTGCTACATACAGTCTTGATACACTAATGGTAACCGAAGGCAGCCGCGTCTCTTCCATTCTTCAAAATATCGACTCGCTGACCTATACTTTGCAGTCAAACAGAAAGCAGTTTACAGCCATCATCAATAATTTTGAAATGATCAGTGACTCGCTGGCAAAAGCCGATATTCAGGGTACGTTTAACCACATCAATGAAACCCTGAATGAATTAGAAACAGTATTGGCCAAAATAAATAGCGGAGAAGGTTCTATGGGGATGTTGCTCAATGATGATTCGTTATATGTGGAACTGGACAGGTCAGCCAAAGAACTGAATCTACTTCTGAAAGACATTCGTGAAAACCCCAAAAGATACGTTAAGTTTTCCTTATTCTAAAGTTTCGGTTTCCGGAGTTTCTTCTTTACCGTTTGCGTTAAAAATATCAGCTACTTCTTTCGGGCGTAATTCTTCTTTCCAGATAAATCCTTTTAATTTTTGCGCAGCAGGGGCTAATTCTTTTTCGGGATACATCACCTCCTTTGCCTGGGTTTTATAATTAATCGTTTTTAGCTGATTGTCTTTTAGCCGGATAGTCATGGTGCTCGATTCGGCCAGGTTGATGCCAATGAGGTAACCGTCATCCTCGCGTACATAATATACCGTCTGGGCATTACCGTCCACATTAATTTTCACCAGTTCATTATTTCTGAAATAGCCCACCATGTTTTTTCCTTTGATCTGATTATATGTTTCAAGTGTGTCGGTAGAGATAATAAAAGAAGAGTTGTACATGATCAGGCTGTCAGCCTGGTTGTTGGTTGTGACAATGGCAATAGAATCGGCCGTCAGCTGGTTGGGGCCGCTCCATATCACAGGTAAATCGTAGAGTCGGATCGTAGAGTCGTTCATTGTATATGCCAGCGAATCACACATGCCTTGCAGATCTTCTTTAAAAAATTTTACCCGGTAATAAGCCAATAGTTTTTTGGCATTCTTTTCTTTGTCAAAATATACCCAAAGAGTATCGGAATGAATAAATAGCGAGTCGGTGTCGTCATATGTGATAGCCAGGGCGCTGTCGGTGATATATGATATGCCTTTTTTATCCCACAACTCACCATATTTCCCCTTAATCATAACATCATATACTGTGTCGGAAATAACCACATTACCATAAGCCAGGCCATGAAAATTCAGGTTGTCATAGATCAGGCTGTCTGCTGTAATAATCTGACCGGAATTACTGAGCGAAGGGCGTTTTAATAGTTTCGACAAATCGTTGCGCGTGTCGTACCATCCATTTTCTGTGTATATAATGCTTTCTTCGCCCCTGATAACTGTCGGCCCGTGAAAATAGGCCACTTCGGTGTTGGTGTTGTATATCAGCGTGTCGGAATAAGTCTCAGAGTCGGGGTTGGTAAGCACCACGTCTTTACGAAAATAAAATATTTTCGAAGCAGTATGATAGTATCCTTTTTCGCTGACAAGTGTATTTTCTTTACTTACGATTTTCCCGCCGTAATCATAGTGTGCTACTTTTGTTTTCCTGTTATAAACAAGGTGATCGGTTGTAAGTACCGTGTTTTTATCAATTAATCGGACACTGTCGTACAATTCGGCACTCTTGGTGTTACCTTCGTAAAATAAGTGGCTCCCATAAATGTGCAATGTGTCACCCACAATAATATGAACATTTCCCAGGGCTTCAAATTTGTTCTTTTTTCGGTTCAGATAAGCACTGTCGCAGTAAAACCGGGTGTTTTCCTGTTGGAAAACAACATTACCGATCAGGCGTTCTTTGTCTTTGCCCAATTTTGCGTTGTATCGTTGTACATCGGTGTGTTCCACTTTGATCTTCGATTTCTTCTGGGCAAACAGAACCCCCGGAACAAAACTCAAAATAGTAACAAGAATAAGGACAACGAAATTTTTCATATAAAAATAAATATCAACAGCAAAAGTAAACAACCAAATGTAAAACAAATAATAAAGAAAGAAGCCCGGTTTATAAATTATTAACGTTCGATTTGGAATAATCATGTACATTTGGTCTTTCTTTTTTTATCGTGGAAATGAACGGCAATTATGACTTTTAATCCGAAAAAAAATTACGAACAGACCAGAAAAAAAGCTGGTTATGTCCCCAGAAAAAAAGCCACACCAAAAACGTATAGCGACATCGGATTTATGTCGGGACTGGAAGTACACCAGCAGCTTGACACACGGGAAAAGTTATTTTGCCACTGTCCGTCGGGTATTTTTCATGCCAGTGATGATTACGATGCTGAGTTAAAAAGGCACATGCGCCCAACCCTGAGTGAACTGGGCGAGTATGATGGTACGGCTTTAATGGAGTTTAAAACACGCAAAGAGATATTTTACCGCATCAAGAATGATTCGGCATGTACTTATGAAGTGGACGACACCCCCCCATTTCCGATGAACAGGGAAGCCCTGGGTGTCGCTCTTGAAATATCCTTACTGTCGAAACTAAATGTTGTGGGGGAGGTGCATATCACACGAAAACAATATTTAGACGGGAGCATTCCAACCGGTTTTCAGCGGACGGCTATCCTCGGTGTGGAAGGAGAACTCAGTCTGCCGCATAAAAGAATCCGGTTGATACAATTGAGTATTGAAGAAGATTCGTGCAGGGAAATTTCCGATATAGGTCACATACGGGTTTATAAAACTGACCGATTGGGAATGCCCCTGATAGAAACGGTTACGTATCCTGACTGTGAAACACCCGAAGAGGTGAAACAGACTTGTGATTACATCCGTTTTCTGAACCGGAGTACCGGAAAAGTCAGAACGGGTATGGGTGCCGGAAGGCAGGACGTGAATGTAAGCTGCCGGGGTGGCTCGCGTGTCGAAATAAAGGGTGTTGCACACACCAAATGGATACCGGAGCTTACACACAACGAAGCATTCCGTCAGTGGTCGTTACTGCTGATGAAAGATATGCTGCTAAAAAAGATCAAGAATCCGGATGAGTGGAAGATTGGTTATGAGGAGCTGCCCGCACATGTTTTACATAATGTTAATCTGCCTGAACATGCTGAACAACTGATGGCGGTCAATCTCCCCGGATTTAAGGGAGCGTTGTCGTGGTTTACGCAACCCGGACAAATGTTTGCTGATGAACTGGCTGGCCGGCTGAAAGTTATCGCCTGTATAGAACATCCAAATATGTTGCACTCGGAAGAGCTGAAACCTGCTGTTCCTGAAGAACAATGGCAGGAGATTGCACAGCTGCTGGATGGTGGTACTGATGACGCTCAGTTAGTGATCACCGGGCCTTCCGAAGATATAAAAACAGCTTTGGAAACAGTGGAGGAAAGATGCCAGATGGCACTGAAAGGTATTCCGAATGAAACGCGTAAATCATTTGAAGACGGCACAACTGTTTTTGAACGGGTGTTGCCAGGGGCCGACCGCATGTATCCTGATACCGATTCGGCTCCCATTCCGTTGGATGATGACTATATTCAAAGTCTGAAAAAAAACCTCCCGGAGGATATAATCGACAGGTACGAACAGTTGAAAACGTGGGAAGTTCCGGAGGATACTTACACCTACATTTTCTCGAAGAACTATTTTCCGATCATAAAACAAATAGTAACGGAACTGAATACGGATCCCAAATTTACGGGTGTATTTTTCGGTCACGATCTGAAATTTGCCGAAGGGCATTTTAAAGGGGCGGATGTACTTTACGGAACAAAGTTATTCAAGCTTTTTAAGTTTCTGAAAGAAGAAAACCTGCATCCCGAATTAGCAAAAAGAATGTTGCCACATATCTTGTCCCATCCGAAAATGGATTTTGCTTCGGTATTGAATGAAATGAATTTTAAAAGGATAAGTAAAGAAGAAATCCTTCCGAAGATCGCCATACTCAATCATAAGTTTAAGATGGGAAAAGACAAGATTATTGATAAAGACCGCATCAATTGGGTGATGGGGCAGTTGCGACCCCAGGCTGTCGGTAATATCGGTTTGACGGAACTTAGTAAAGAGGTGAAGAACAGATCATAAAACAAATAAACGGAAAAGAAAACAGTATTATGACGGACGATATATTCCAGGGATATAAAGGGGATGCCCTTGACGTATTAAAAAAATACAAAGTGCGGGTGTGGGGACAGGCCAAAGTGGAAACCACACGAGGCACATTTGAAGGAACAGTGCTGCCCCGTGCCGAAAATGACGATGACCAGCATATCGTTGTCAAAATCATCACCGGATACAATATCGGTATTGACATCCGTACCATCACCGACATGAAAGAAACCGGTTATAAAAAGGCCAATTACAAAATTCCTGAAAAACAATTTCCGGTTACGCCCGGTTTACCTAAAGTAAAACTTTTTGGAACAGGCGGAACCATTGCTTCACGGCTGGATTATCGTACCGGAGCAGTTATTCCCGCTTTCTCGCCGGGTGAGTTATACGGCGCCGTGCCCGAGCTGGCGGATATCTGTAACCTGGAGACCGAAAAAGTATTTGCCGTTTTCAGCGAAAACATGGGACCGAAACAATACATTGCCCTGGCGAAAGCCATAGGAAAAGAAATTGAAAACGGCATTGACGGTATTGTGGTAGGCCATGGAACAGATACCTTGCACCATACAGGAGCAGCCCTGACATTTATGTGCCAGAACCTGCCGGTACCGGTCGTGCTTGTAGGCTCCCAGCGTTCGTCCGACCGCCCCAGCTCTGATGCCGCCCTCAACCTGATGCATGCTATGAAAGCAGCCGGTCAATCGGATATTGCCGAAGTAATGGTCTGTATGTTCGGCCCGACTTCTGATGAATACGGATTGTTGCACAAAGGCACGCGGGTACGAAAGATGCATTCGTCTTACCGCTCCACATTCCGCACTATTGGCGATACACCGCTGGCACGTATCAACCGGAAGGAGATTATGCCGATTAAAAAAAAGTACAACAAACGCCGCAACGACAGAAACGTGAAAATCCTCCCTTATTTCAGCGATGAAGTAACGATGTTATATTATTATCCGGGGATGAAACCGGACACTCTGGATGCTATGGTGGATGCGGGTTACAAGGGGATTATTTTTGTGGGAACAGGCCTCGGACATGTGAACAAAGAGTTGTATCCGGCTATCGAGCGTGCACAAGCCAAAGGAGTACACATGTTCATGACCTTGCAAACTATCTGGGGTTATGTCCATATGTTTGTGTACGATACGGGCCGCGACATGATGGCTAAAGGAATCATTCCGGCAGGTAATATGCTGCCTGAAGTAGCCTGGGTAAAATTAAGCTGGATACTTGGCCAGACCAGCGATCCAAAAAAAGTGAAAGAAATGATGCTCACGCCCATTAACGACGAAATTACCTTACGCGAACCATATAATGGGTACCTTGTGTACCAGGGTGGTGTTCCGGACGTTGATGAGTTTGTAAGGAAGGTTTATAAATAATACCGATTCTCAGGTTTAAAATACCATTTTAAAAAGGTAACTGTTTTTTAAGCCGCAGACTTCTGATAATTTGCCGGTTTAAGTTTTAAATGGATATTTCAAGGGGAACGCCTGAAGTTGTGATAAAAATCTCATGCGTCTTTTGTGCCTATCCTTCGTGTCCTTTGCCGTTAAAAGATATCCTGGAAGAGGAGAATTTATAAGTTTTATTCCTGCAAGCTATACAGCAACTTAATTTCCTCTTCCCACAGACTATCGTCCGGTGTTTCAAGTATAAGGGGCATGTTGTCGAAACGCGGATCATTCATAATGCGGCGGAAAACTTCAATGCCCATCAATCCTTTCCCGATACTATCGTGGCGATCAACACGCGAGCCCAGTTCTTTTTTGGAATCGTTCAGATGCATACCCTTCAGATAGTTAAAACCGACAATACGATCAAATTCTTCAAATGTTGATATATAACCTTCTTCCGATTTAATATTGTATCCGGCGGTGTACGTATGGCAGGTATCGAGGCAAACGCCTATACGGCTTTTATCGTCTACCATCTCAATGATAGCTGCCAGATGTTCAAATTTAAAACCCACATTACTTCCCTGACCGGCTGTATTCTCGATAACGGCTGTAACATCCCTGGTTTTTTCCAACACCATGTTGATGGATTCGGCTATAGTTTCCAGGCACTGGCTTTCTGATATCTGTTTCAGATGGGCTCCGGGATGGAAGTTGAGCAGCTTTAATCCGAGTTGTTCGCAGCGCTGCATTTCATCGAGGAAGGCATTACGTGATTTGGTCAGGTTTTCCGGAACGGGATTACCCAGGTTGATCAGGTAACTATCGTGCGGCAGGATCAAATCAGGCGAATAACCAAATTCCTGACAATTGGCTTTGAACTTCTGAATATTCTCTGCGGTAAAAGGTTTGGCCAGCCACTGTTTCTGGTTTTTGGTAAACAGGGCAAATGATCTGGCCCCGATTTTATGGGCATTAAGCGGCGCGTTCTCCACACCGCCAGAGGCACTGACGTGAGCTCCTACGTATTTCATAAGTTATATGTTTTTTAATTTCTGCTCCAGCAAGCGGACAAATGTATCAATATCTTCTTCTGTCGTATCCCACGAACACATTAGACGCACTTCGTAAGTTTGTGGATCCCAGATATGGAAAAAATACGCTTTCTGCATGAGTGGAACAAGTTCGGGAGGCATGATGCAGAAAACGCCGTTGGCTTTTACATCCTGCGTTAATTTAAGTTGGGGAAATCGCTTCAGTTCAGCGG
>QMPO01000065.1 GCA_003648625.1 Bacteroidota bacterium | reverse complement strand
TAACCCGGATCGTCCACAGCGAAACCTTTAGGCGGAAGTTCAAATCCTACCGGCTCTGCCAGCTTCACCTGTTCCCCTTTATCATTCGTCAGCGTGTCAGCCATCGGGTTGAAATCAAGCCGTCCGGAGATAGCAATTGCAGCGACCATCTCAGGCGAAGCCACAAAAGCATTGGTATTCGGATTGCCGTCAGCTCTTTTTCTGAAATTTCGGTTAAATGAGTGCACTATTGAGTTTTTCTCTTCTTTCTCAGCACCCGGGCGTGCCCATTGACCGATACAAGGCCCACAGGCATTGGTAAATATCTTTGCGCCGGCTGCTCTGAAAATATCCATCAGACCATCTCTTTCGGCTGTAAAACGCACCTGTTCGGAACCGGGGTTAATCCCCAGTGTAGCTTTGGGCTTTATTCCTTTATCAAGGGAAGTTTTGATGATGGAAGCAGCCCTTGTCAGGTCTTCATACGATGAGTTGGTGCATGAGCCTATCAATGCCCACTCAACATCCAGCGGCCAGTCGTTTTTGCGGGCAGCCGCTGCCATTTCCGGTACGGGAGTCCCCAAATCGGGTGTAAAAGGGCCGTTCAGGTGAGGCATTAATTCGTTCAGATCAATCTCGATCAGCTGATCGAAATATTTTTCCGGATTGGCATACACCTCTTCGTCACCTGTAAGGTATTCTTTTATTTCGTTAGCCATATCTGCCACATCACCGCGCTTGGTAGCTCTCAGATAACGCTCCATACTTTCATCATAACCGAATGTGGAGGTAGTGGCACCAATCTCAGCACCCATATTACAAATAGTTGCTTTTCCGGTAGCCGATAAACTTTTGGCGCCATCGCCGAAATATTCCACCACGGCACCTGTTCCGCCTTTTACCGTAAGTATTTTTGCCACTTTCAGGATAATATCTTTCGGGGCCGTCCAGCCGTTCAGTCTTCCGGTCAGTTTAACACCGATCAGTTTGGGCATTTTCAGTTCCCACGGCATATCTGCCATCACGTCCACCGCATCAGCACCGCCAACACCGATGGCAATCATGCCAAGTCCGCCGGCATTTACCGTATGTGAGTCGGTACCTATCATCATACCGCCCGGGAATGCATAATTTTCCAGTACAACCTGGTGTATAATCCCTGCTCCCGGTTTCCAGAAACCGATACCGTACTTGTTGGATACCGATGCCAGGAAATCGTACACCTCCTGGTTGGTATATTTGGCTCTTTTCAGGTCTTCTTCGGCACCGTCTTTTGCCTGGATCAGGTGGTCGGCATGTACTGTAGAAGGAACGGCTACTTTGTCTTTTCCGGCCTGCATAAACTGCAGCAAAGCCATCTGCGCCGTTGCATCCTGCATAGCTACCCGATCAGGTCTGAAATCGACATACGACTCCCCTCTATTGTAAGTTTGCTCCGGAGTTCCCTCATCCAGATGTGCATATAAAATCTTTTCGGTTAATGTCAATGGTCGTTGCAAAAGGTCTTTTGCCGCATTGATGCGCACGGGCATGCTTGCGTACACCTTCTTTATCATATCAATATCAAATGCCATGGTGTGTAAATTTTTCTTAATTAATTATGTAAAATACCCGAACAGAAAACAGGTAATGAATCCTGTTAAGCGCTGGCAAAAGTACGAATTTTAGTAAAGGAATAAAACAGGTAATTAAGGTATCTCCATGCCGGTTACTCCTTGAGTCCCCTGCCGCTTTTATTGATCTTTCCTTCCGATTTGAATTCTCCGATCAGCTTGTCAAGTACGCCATTCACAAAAACCTTGCTGTTGGCTGTGCTGAAATATTTGGCCAACTCAATGTATTCGTTCAGAGTTACTTTGAGCGGAATGGTTTCCATTTCCTGTAACTCGTTAATAGCCATTTTCAGCAGGATAATATCCATCAGCGGGATGCGGTCGTACTCCCAGTTTTTTGTTTTTGACTTGATGATCTCCGTGCTTTCATCATCTCCCAGGATAGTTTTCCTGAACAGTACTTTTACGAAATCGAGGTCTTCATTCTTCTCTTTGTATTCTTTATAAATACCGGGCATTGGGGTATCTTCAGTAAACCTGGGAGAGGCTGTTTCAAAAAATTTGATCAGCAGTAAAAGCACCAGATCGTAACCATCTACAAAATAGATGCTTTTCTCTTCATAGAAGAATCTGAGTGACTCAAACTCTGACAACAGCTGATCCGTCATCTGGATCATGAACTTTTTATCTTCGTCAAAGGAAGAAGTGACAGATGACATATATTTTTTGTAGAAATTTGTTTTTCGCAATTCAGCATAAAACTTCCGGATCATCTCTTCCTCGTCCGACCAGTTTATTTTATAAGATGCCACAAGCCTGTGAAAACTTTTGTTGGTTTCCAAAACTTTAAAGACAGGATTCTGCACAAATTTCAGATTCGGGTTCAGGTCTTCTTCGGTAGGATAAAACTTCTTTTTGTTCTGTTCAAGACGCTCTTCGGCGAATTTTTTCACCTCTAAAACAAATGAAAGCTGGTAAATGAACAGTTCATATAATTTATCGATTCCATCGAGCAGTTCTCTTTCAGCTTTTGGGAGCTCCGACTGCCCCCCGGTGTACCAGGAATAAAGCGACTGCAACACTTTTATTCTTAGATGCCTGCGGTATAACATAATTATATGAACTTATAAATATTAGCTGCAAATTTAAAGTTTTAAATGGTTTATACAACCGCAGGAACACAATTAAAATGGAAGAAGGAGAATCAGGAATGTAATAACTGAGAAAAAACCAGATATAAATGAAAACACCTACATTTCATTCAATGGGATTTTTCACCCGTAAACATTTTGCCCCAGGTATCTGAAGGCATACAAAACAATATTCAGGTCTTTCCAGATGTTGTAATCACGGGCGTAGAGGATATTCAGTTTTCCGGCTGTTTCTTCATCTGTCTCTTTCAGTTTCATCGCATTGGCCGGATTCAGCACTCCTTTCCTGATCTTCGGCAGGTGAATTTCTTCGCTGGTGACAGGACAATACCCCACCCAGCTTCTGAAGCCAAAAAGGACGCTGAATATATTCTTCAGAAAACCTGCCGGATATTTCTGAAAGAACACCGCTACAGGCGATATAACTATAAAGACAAGGCTCAGCACAATATCCAGAAGTCGTTTATTCCTTCTGTTCGCCACTTTATCTACGGCATTAATATGTACGGTGTACAGATCGCCACGTGTATGTATGGAGTTGCTGCCAATAATCGACAGGCTGTCTTCAGGAGCTATTTTATAATCTACCTGCGTGTGTTGCCACTCGGTCATTTTGTCGATAATCATCTGATGGGGAATATTCTTAGAACAGAAAATTACCTCATCGATATTATAAATAGTGATGATATCCAGAACCTGGTTAATGTTCCCAACAAAATCCTTATCCTTTTTTAGTCTTTCGCTGCTGCTCACCAGGCCAACATATTCATGCCTGGCATAGGCCGACTCGAGTAATTTCGCCACTCTTTTAGCTTCTTCTTTTTCGCCGATCACAAGAAACCGCTGGCTTTGTTTTTCGCCTAATTGTATCCATGGTACTTTAAACAAATATAAAATCAGCCTGATGGCAGGAAGTGCTAATATACCCCAGACAGTACCCAGCAGGATCAACGCGCGCGAAAAACGCAGCGACTCGGGAAGTAACGCATACAACACAAGAATGATCACTGTTCCGGCACCCATACCAATGGCCGATTTCAGAATACGCACCGGTTTATCGTAACCACCACTGAAGAATATGGACAAGAGCCAGATAATTATGTACGAAGGAATGACATACACGTAAAAAGCATGCGGATAGCTACCCCCTTCGGTATAGATAAAACTCCTGCCCCAGATACCGGTGATGGCCAGTATTCCTCCCAACAACGCAGCGGCATCAATAACAGGCAGCAATAATTTTTCAAAAAGTCGTGAAAGAATCGCCAGAAAAGCCCTGAAATAAATAGCAAGGTTTATCAGGTAAGTAAAAAGGCGGGCATTTTTATAGGTAAAATGCTTTTTAGCAAAAATGACCATGGCATTATAAAACACAAGGACATAATTCACACTGCTTTTCTTGGTGCTTTCGCCTTTGTAATGGATGATGCGTGTTTCGGGATAATAAAAGTTTTTATATCCTGCTTTAATCACCCGGTACGACAGGTCAATATCCTCACCATACATAAAAAATGTTTCATCGAGCAAGCCGATTTCATCTAAGACTTTCTTACGCAACAGCATAAAAGCTCCTGATAAAATATCTACTTCGTGCGTCTCATTCTCATCCAGATAGCCCAGATGATATTTAGAAAAAACTTTTGACCTGGGGAATACTTTGGAAATCCCGAACATTTTGTAAAAAGCAGCGGCAGGTGTTGGCAATCCTCTTTTTGATTCGGGCAGAAACTTTCCGGAGCCATCCACCATTTTAACTCCCAGTGCCCCTGCTTCGGGATGCTCATCCATAAAACCGATGATCTTTATAAACGTATCGTCTTCAACAACAGTATCCGGATTCAGCAGCAGCACATATTCGCCCTGTGCCACCCGGATTCCCTGATTGTTGGCTTTTGAAAAGCCCAGGTTTTCGGTGTTTTCCATCAGTTTAACCTCAGGAAACTTATTCTTTACCATCAGGTTTGATCCGTCAATCGAATTGTTGTCAACAACAATCACCTCGCCAGCCACTCCTTTCATAGCACGCCGCACTGCATGCAGGCACTGCTCGAGGAAATACTCAACGTTATAATTGACGATTATGACTGACAGCTTCATCGGGCACCAAAATGAATTTCAAATATAAAACAAATGAGGGGCAAATATACCGCCAACAATTATTAAAACAAACGGTGCATGATAATTCTTATTTTTGCGTTTAACTTATTGTTATGCTAAAAAAGATTATTGGCACCACCGGAACAAGAGTGTTAAATGCCCTTATCAGCCTGGTTATCTTATTGTTAATTACTAACAAGATCGGGAGCGAAGGACTTGGCGTGATTGCATTGATTATGGTTGACATTACCATTATCCAACTGTTTGTTGACCTTGCAGCCGGAAGCACACTGATCTATTTCAGCTCGCGGGCGGGTCTGGGACAGTTAATTCTGCCGGCCTATTTATGGACAGGTACGGTTATTCTCTTTTTTTTCCTGCTTTCGGTGTTCATATGGACAGTTTTTCCCGTTGTATATGCCACCGTTATTCCGGAGGGTTACGAAATACATATCCTCATGCTGGCCCTGCTGAATGCACTCATGAATACACATTACAACCTTTTACTGGGCAGGGAAAAAATTAAGGTATACAACATCATTTTTACGGTGCAGATAACGGTACTCCTGTGTATTTTCCTCTATGGTATTTTTATCATCCATGATGAGACCCCTGTGTCTTACATTCGCGCATTATATATTGCCTATGGTACAGGAACAATTTTAGGGTTCTATGTGCTATTAAATAAAGCAGGAAGATTATTTATCAGCGGGTGGAAGAATGTGCTCAGGAGAGTCATTAACTATGGAATCATTTCATTTTTGGCCAATATTCTTAATATTGGTAACAAAAGGTTAAGTTTTTATGTGCTGAGATATTTTACGGGGCTTTCTGCTTTAGGGGTTTATAATGCAGGTGTTCAGCTTACCGAAGGCCTCAGGATCATCGGCCAAAGTATATCGCTGGTGCAATTCTCAACCATATCCAACACAAAAGATCCGGACTATGCAAAACACCTGACCATTCAACTTATGAAGTTTACAGTGATGTTGACACTGGGTGCAGTACTTGTTTTAATTGCCATACCTGAGCACGCATATTCACTATTATTCAGCAAAGATTTTACAGATGTAAAGCCCATAATTATGGCCCTGAGTCCCGGGGTGATTGCCCTTGCCGCAAATAACATCTTCAGTCATTATTTTTCTGGAATGGGCAATCCTAAGATCAATATGCGGGCCAATCTTGTAGGTCTTGTGTTTACGCTGCTATTAGTTTTTACCCTTGTACCTTTTTTCGGTTATATGGGAGCAGCTATTTCTGCTTCAGTAAGTTATATTTCCACCGTAATTTACCAATACATCGTTTTCAAAAAAGCGACAAAAACAGCATTTTCAGAATGGATGCCCGGAAAGAAAGATTTCAGTGATTTTGTAATACTGACAAAAGGCGCTCTGAGGAAAAGCGAAGCCAACACCTCATCTTAATCCTTTATATCAAGTAACTCAGCTACTTTAAGTAAAGTGAGCAAATGTAGCAGGGATTCATTTGACAAAGCATTCAGGTCCGGGTTTTTATTCAAATTTAACGGCACTCCTGCTCCTTTGGCAAGAAGTGTGTTCACCAGGTCGGGCAAACCACTAAAAATAGTTAGAGAAGCCTTCTTAAAAGAAAACAGTCCGTTCACATTCTGTTTAATAGCCTGCTTAGCTAATAAGTAGTTTAATTTACCTTGTTTACTAACCGGAAAACCCCAATTAGCGTTCGTAATATTGTTTAAATCCGGATCAACCAGCGCAGTAAACGAGCGGTAAAGCCGGTAATTCTTTTTATCACGCTCATTTATGGAATGTACAGCTTTGAAGAAACCGGGGTTGTAAAAAGGAGAACTGCTCCAGATGTAGTTCCTGTTCCTGTCTTCACCTTCAAAAAGCCAGTTTTTAGTGCGTTCAAAAATTAAAAAACGTTTGTAAGTCCAACCGGGCTCTTTTTCATTCTGTTCGTTCAAATATGCTATCATCTCTTCTTCCTGCTTTATTAAAGCAGAACTGAACAGCTGTTCACAGGTTTTATCTGATGTTACTTCATTCCTGCTTAATATCAGTTGAGCCGTATCACTGCCGAATAAATTCATGCCCGGAAGTAAATATGGAAGGGTCTTATCTCCGCCGTCACCGGTCAGCATCAAATCAAAGCCTGATTTCATTTTCTTCAAAAAGGGAACCAGAAACGCCATTCCCAAATAGTTCATCCCGGTTTTAATATGGATAAGTTCATTGAAATTCTCAGGTGACCACTCTTCCAGTTCAGTTAAGCCGAATTGCCTTTCATAATGATTGCATAATTGGTGCACACTTCTGATATCGGCATCAATAATCGCATTTGTATAATGAAAACTTTCATAAGCAACCTTACCGTTTCCTTTTTCAATCTCACCCATAATGATTCTTGAGTCAAGTCCTCCGCTCAATGAAAGAACCACTCTTTCACTCGATTTGAGCCTGACATCCATTGCTCTTTTGAAATGCTCATAAAGATATTCTTCCGGATTCCCGGATATCCCTCCTGAATCGTGCAATTCTTTTAATGAAATCTTTTGGCTTTGAATGTTTACTTCTCCTTCAATTTCAATTAACGAAGATGGTGGCAAACGATACATATCTTTAAAAAGAGTTGTATCTCCCAGCGGATATCCTAATCTCATATACTGATAAACACCCGACTCACTGAATTTCAGACTACCTGAGGTTTTATGAATAAGCCCGATATCCCTCCCGATTGTAAAATGATCGTTTCGGATGTAATACACCGGAAGCCGGCCAAGGTAATCATTGATAATAACTACCTTTTTTGTCGATTTATCAATCATGTAAAGGACGAACTCACCATCGAGGCTCCGTATATAACGTAAACTGTCTTCCTTATTTTTATTGAATAATACTCCATGAGTACATCTGGAAAAATCACCGTCATTCAATACATCTACACCATATATTTTACCTTCAACAATCAGCGTATAATCCTGATGATTAATTTCCCGGACAGGGTAATCCTCTATCTTTTTTTGTAGTAAAACAAACTTATCTTCTCTATGAAGTATACTGACATCTTCAGATTTGCCAAGCTTCCCTTCAATTTTTTGTAAGAGTGACGATTCTAATTTTTCCTGCCTGTATAAAAGGGTGATTCCTGCCATTGAATGGATTCAAGTGTTAACGTATTAACTCTCAAAAATAAGCTATTTTAACGCTTTTACGTGCTCCTAATAACGAATAATTACACAAGTTTTTCAATACGCAAATTTATGAAGGAGAAGTCAACCTCAGGCAGCGGCAACAATCCTCTGAAACCATTGCTATTAAAAAGATTTCAACAACACTTGTTTAAAAACTATTTCCTGTAATCCCTTTTTTGATCAGCGAACTTTCTACTTTTGTGGCAAATTTGGGTGAAATGTCGGCAGAATACACAGAAGACAGCATACGATCGTTAGACTGGAAAGAACATATCCGGCTCCGGCCCGGTATGTACATCGGCAAACTCGGTGACGGCAGTTCGCATGATGACGGGATTTATGTGCTGATGAAAGAGATCATTGACAACTCGATTGATGAGTACGTAATGGGGCATGGAAAAGTGATTGACATCGTTGTCAACGAACAGGAAGTAACCATCCGTGATTATGGGCGGGGCATGCCGCTGGGCAAAGTGGACGAATGTGTCAGCAAGATCAACACCGGAGCCAAATACGACTCGAAAGTGTTTAAAAAGGCTGTAGGACTGAACGGTGTGGGATCGAAAGCAGTAAACGCCCTCTCCTCATATTTCAAAGCGCAGTCTGTTCGTGAAGGCAAAACGAAAATCCTCGAATATGAACGCGGCGCAGTTATTAACGATTTTCCGGTGGCGCCCAGTGATGAAAAACAAGGTACGATCATTACATTTGTTCCCGACGGTGAAATATTCGGGAACTTCCATTTCCTTTTCGAATACATTGAAGAAATGCTGTGGAACTATGTTTTTCTGAACAATGGTCTCACCATCCTGTTTAACGGTCAGAAGATGCAGGCAAAAAATGGCCTGCTCGACCTGCTGGAACACAACATCAACGGGAACGGACCACTCCTCTACCCGATTATCCATTTCAAAGAAGATGATTTTGAATGTGCATTCAGCCACAGTTCGAGAGCTTACAGCGAAGAATATTTCTCGTTTGTCAACGGGCAGCACACTACCCAGGGAGGTACACATCAGAGTGCTTTCAGAGAAGCTATTGTAAAGACCATCAGGGAGTTTTTCAACAAAGATTTTGAAACGAGCGACATCCGCACATCCATCATTGCGGCGATGAGCATAAAGATCGTCGAGCCGGTTTTCGAGTCGCAGACAAAAACAAAACTGGGGTCGCAACACATTGAACCCGGCGGGCAGACCATCCGTAATTACATCAACGATATTGTTAAACGCAACCTGGACAATTACCTGCACATTCATTCTGAAACTGCCGAGGCATTGTACAGAAAGATCCTGCAATCGGAGAAAGAGCGGAAAGACATGGCCGGTATTAAGAAACTGGCCCGCGAAAGCGTTAAAAAAGCCAGTTTGCACAATAAAAAATTACGCGACTGCCGTGTCCATTTGAATACCAGTCACGAAAAACGGCTGGACACCACCCTGTTCATTACCGAGGGAGATTCGGCCAGTGGTTCCATTACTAAATCGCGCGACGTACAGACCCAGGCGGTTTTCAGCCTGAAAGGCAAGCCGCTGAACTGCTATGGTCTCAGTAAAAAAATTGTGTATCAGAACGAAGAATTTAACCTGCTGCAGGCAGCCCTCAATATTGACGACGGGCTGGAAAACCTGAGATACAACAACATTGTAATTGCCACCGATGCCGATGTGGACGGTATGCACATTCGTTTGTTGCTGCTGACATTCTTCCTGCAGTTTTATCCCGACCTGGTAAAAACCGGTCACTTATACATACTGCAAACACCCTTGTTCAGGGTCAGGAATAAGAAACAGACGATTTACTGTTACAATGAAGAAGAACGAAAGTCCGCCATCAGTAAATTAGGAACAAACCCGGAAATCACTAGATTTAAAGGGCTTGGAGAGATCTCACCTAATGAATTCAAACACTTCATAGGTGCCACCATGCGCCTCGATCCGGTCATCCTGAGAAGAGAATCGTCGGTAGCAGAAACGCTGTCGTTTTATATGGGAAAAAACACACCGGAACGGCAAATATTTATCATCGACAACCTGCGCATCGAAGAAGACATCGTGGATAAGGTGGCTTAGACATGCGTACCGGCCAAAAACTTTCCAAATTCCAGACACGCCATATTGAGCATGTAAAGAACTTTGTGGCAAAAGCCGTCAATGATTATAAAATGATCGCACCTGGCGACCGCGTGCTGGCTGCTGTCAGTGGCGGGAAGGATTCACTGGTTATGCTGGAAGCACTTTCGGTACTCCGGAAATTTGACTCATTCGACTACGAACTGGAAGCCCTGCATATTGATGTTACGGATGTACCCTACCAGGTTGACCAGAAGAAACTTTTCGGGCTTGCTGAAAGCTTACAGGTTAAGTTGCACATCCTGAAAATAAAAGCCGATCTGGAGCAGCGCGGCAAAAAAGCCCCCTGTTTCGTATGCTCGTGGCACCGGCGTAAAGCCTTATTTGAATTTGCCAAAGAAAACGGGTTCAGAAAGCTGGCTTTTGGCCACCACATGGACGATGCCGTGGAAACTCTGCTGATCAACATGGCCTATCATGGCAACATCTCCTCTATGCCTGGAAAACTCAGCATGTTCGATGGTGCGCTGGACAGCATACGTCCGTTGATCTTACTCACAAATAAAGATACTGCCGAATTTGCCCGTATCAGAAATTATCCTGAATTAACCGCTAAATGCCCTTACGAAAATCAGACCTTCCGAAAAACCGCCCGGGACTTAATAACAGAGCTTGAACAACTACACCCGAAGGCGAAATGGAATCTTTTCAATTCCATGGGAAATATTGATCAGGAGTATCTACCGTAAGGTTCTGGTTACTTGTTACTTGTTACTTGTTGTTGGTTGCTGGTTTGCCTGCAGATTGTTGAAGGCAATTATTCATCCATAGGTATGAACCGGTCTTCTTCTTCCGGATAGAATTCCTTGCGGTACGGATCGTAGCGCCAGTAGTTATCTGAACGTTTACCTTCCGGGATGTTTTCGTCAAGATACTTATTTACCATCCAGTCAATCGTATAGCTGGCATATTTTCTTCCGAGCAGATAAGCAAAGTTGTACAGGTCTTCCGTTTCTAATGTATCAACATTATAAGCAAACCGGACTTCACCGGCGAATAAATCTGTATAAAATTCACCATCGAAATCATCTGTGATCATATCGGTAGCAAAGTACAATTGCTCTCCGTTTCCGGTTTTGTTGTATTCTTTCAGTTCAATCCACGAGTTAACTATCAGGGCATTCAGTTCAAAATCGTAATAGTAATATTCGCCAAAAATTTCTTCGCCGGCTCTGTAATCGTATATTGTTTCTTCAATTTCAATCTGGGCAATGTTCGCTACATACGCATTCGAATCAAGGTTGAGAAACTCCAGCGTCTGGCTTTC
>QMPO01000064.1 GCA_003648625.1 Bacteroidota bacterium | reverse complement strand
TCCTGATTTGGCACGCCTTGTGGCGCAATTTGACATAAAGAATGGTGTAGGGAAACTGGTAAATTATTATAAAGACGATTTGTTAAATGCCAATGTTCCTGTTCTTGAAGTTAATGGTGCTGATGATGGAATTGAGCATTCGTTTATTTTAACACAGGATGCTTTTGCAACTGGCGATGTACGCCTGGTTAACAACAGAAAATATTACTATATGGCATTGGCATATGCATATAACGAATACCTGCCCTACAGTCCTGATCCGGATGGATGGCTCGGACAAAAATTACCCTACTTATCGGGAAGGAAAAACATCAGAACTTATACGGCCATGCCTCATTTAACGATCAACGGAACTGTGATTAACGGAGATTATGGCGAAAGCCCGGAAATTACCAGAATAGCAGGTAATGGAAACGGTTGTGCCGAATTGGAACTTTCCGATGAGACAATTGAAGAGATTTTATCGAAACCCCCAGCCGGTCCTGATAACCTGTTCGGATCACCTGATTATCCGATTGCCTATAATCCGGTGTACAAAGAAAACAAAGGACCGTTAAATGTTAAAATAATTGACCCGTTGAATGTTGTTAATACGAGTTACACCTGGTGGATGGATACGCTGGAACACACACTGATTACAAATGCTACGGGTAACTTGAGTATAGAAGGCGATACAACAAGTAAATATGTCGGGAGGTGGTTCCTGAGAGATAACACGACAGGACACGTCTACAGTACCGACACAACCATTATCGTGGAAGACGAAGTGTTATTCCCTGAATTGGGCATATCGGTCAATGTAATACAGCCTTATGCACCAGGTCCTATTCCTATAGGAACAGTTGATTTGGGTAACGGACCGCTTACTGTTAAAGATATATTATCATATAATAATGGAATTATTAATTCCGAGGTGGAGTATGCAGATAGTTCACAACGCTGGTTAAGCGGAGTTTCCGATGAAGATATTCCGGGATATTCTCTGGATTGGATTAGATCAGGAGTTTATAAAAGTGATCAGGTAGCGCAATTCAACGACTGGCGAATGGGCAGCGCCCCCGATACACCCTGGGATCCTGATGAAGTTTATGAGAAAATGATAGACGGGACGTGGGCCCCGTACTGCATGGCAGCATACGGAAACAGGTTTATCGGGATCATTCAAAGTGTTGTCGGGCCTGCTTATGATGATGTATCAAAATTGAACTCAAAACTGGAAGACATAGCCAGTGTGGATATTGTATTCACGCCAGACAAGTCAAAATGGACCAGGGCGGTCGTGCTGGAAATGAGTTTTGATCCTTTGTTATCAGAAGGCAATGCCCAGAAGTTTGAGCTGAGAAAAGCACCTTCGGTGGATAAAGATGGTAATTATGCGACTATTGGTGAAGGCCCCAGTGACAATCCAAATGATCCTAACTATATCAGCGACCACGGTATGGGATGGTTCCCGGGATACGCCATTAATATTGAAACAGGAGAGCGTTTGAATATTATGTATGGCGAAGATTCATACCTGGTGGCTGAAAACGGAAGAGATATGTTGTTCAACCCTCCGAAAAGGAATCTGGACTTAGAATATCAGTATCAGGACCCGAATATTATAAAAGATACCATCTCTTTCACACCGGTGCTTGGTGGTAAACATTATGTATACATCATGAAGCACAACACCCTGGAGTTTTCTCAGGGCGGATTGAATGTTCAGTTCAATTCTCCTGCTTATGATGCAGGAAAGTACAATGTTAGTGTTCTGGATACTATCTTTGAGCAACCCCTGACGTATTTGACAAGATACTTTTTTGCTCATGCCATGTATGTGGGTGTACCTATGGGTGTGAAAGGAGAAGACTGGTTGTCGAATGAAGCAAGAATTAAAATCAGGGTATGTAAACCATATGAAAGAGGATACGCACAAGTTCCGCTGGATACTGTTTATCCGGGGATGGATGTGAATAACTACTATCCCATGTTTGAATTTACTATGGAAGGTATGGCAACACAATACTCCGATCCTCAGAAGCTGGAGTCCGATCTTGATGAAATAAATATTGTACCAAATCCGTATTATGCGTATTCGGCTTATGAGAATAATCCTCTTGATAACCGGATCAAAATAACCAATCTTCCGGAGAAATGTACGGTAACAATATATAATGTCAGCGGAACAAAAATCAGGCAGTTTAAAAAAGACACTCCCGAAACAACAATTGAATGGGACTTGAAAAACTTTGCTGCAGTTCCGATTTCGGGGGGCGTATATTACATTCATATTAAATCGGAACAAGGAGAACGGGTATTGAAATGGTTCTCGATAATGAGAGTTCCCGACCTGAATACGTTCTAAAAAAACGATAATAAAAAAGAAAGAATTAGAAAAAAATCATATTTGATCATGAAACATTTTTATAAATATCTGAGCGTTGTTTTGATCACAGTATTAGTTTTTCCGATGTCACTATCACTACAGGCTGGAAATAAAGACAGGGCCGGACAGGCCGGGGCAGCAGAGCTGCTTATAAACCCCTGGGCACGAAGTAGTGGGTGGGGGAGCGTCAACATGGCGAAAGTGAGTGGGCTTGAAGCTATGTGGGGCAATGTTGCCGGCACACCGCGTATAAGAAAAACACAGGTGATCCTTTCGTACACCGATTATCTGAAAGGTACAGGAACGAGCATTGCTGCTTTTGGTATCACTGCTAAAGTGGGCGAAGCCGGAGCTATTGGAATCCAGATCATGTCGATGTCTTTCGGAGAGGTAGAAATAACAACACCCGATAGCCCGGAAGGAGGACAGGGTTATTATAAACCTTCGTTAATGAATGTATCATTGTCGTACGGAAGAGCGTTTTCCAACAGTATTTATGGCGGATTGGTTGTTAAAGGTATATCCGAATCAATCGCCGATGTAAGTGCATTTGGTATAGCAATTGACGCAGGTATTCAATACATCACAGGAGCAAAAGAACAGATCGCCTTCGGGATTGCACTGAAAAACGTAGGGCCGAAGATTAAATTCTCAGGAGACGGTTTATCGATCAAATCGTTTATTCCCGGACAGGATAATGCCTTTACCCTGGAACAGCGCTCACAGGCTTTTGAATTACCTACACAGTTACAAATAGGAGCTTCTTACGACTTTCTAATGCCAAAGGATTTCCGGATTACACTGGCCGGTAATTTTATTTCTAATTCATTTACACGTGATCAGTTTATATTGGGGATGGAGTTCAGCCTGAAGGATTACTTTTTGGTAAGAGGAGCCTATACATATGAAAATGGCATGTTCGAACAGATTACCGACCCTGAAAATTCCAATATCAATAACGGAATTAGTCTGGGTGTAAGTGTTGCCATTCCGCTAAATAAAGAAAAAGGAACGTTTATCGGTTTTGATTATGCATTCAGAGAATCAACAGCATTTAACCATAACCATACTTTTGGAATTATATTTAATTTCTGATAATTGATTGACGGCAAAGGTTTTTCTTCATATCTTTGCCACTCACATACCAGAAGACCCTTAAACTACTTTAAGGGTCTTTTTATCTTAGTTGATCAGGTTAAAAATTAACGTCATGTCAGCATCGAAGTATTATACAGAAGAAGGATTAAAAAAACTGCGTGAAGAACTGAAGCAATTAAAAGCAGTGGAACGCCCCAAAATATCTCAGCAAATTGCTGAAGCACGCGATAAGGGTGACTTATCGGAGAATGCAGAATATGATGCCGCTAAAGAAGCCCAGGGATTGTTAGAGTTGAAGATTTCGAAAATGGAGGAAAGCCTCCACAATGCCCGGGTCATTGATGAGTCAAAAATGGACCATACAAAGGTTTTACTGCTCTCAACGGTTACTATAAAGAACCTGAGAAATAATGCTACCATGAAATATACCCTCGTTCCTGAAGAGGAAGCTGACCTGAAAAGCGGTAAAATATCAGTAAGTTCACCTATTGCCAAAGGCTTATTGGGTAAAGAAGTCGGAGATAAGGTAGACATTGCCGTACCTGCCGGAACAATTCCTTTTGAGGTTATTGAGATCAGCAGGTAACCTGACTTTTACTTTGCATTTCCATTCTTCCTTAAGGTTTTGTATTTTTGAATAAACAAAATCAGGATAACCATGGCAACTATTTTCACACGTATTGTTGAAGGCGAAATACCCTCATACAAGATTGCTGAAAGCGAAGATTTTTATGCATTTCTGGATATTAATCCGCTGGCAAAAGGTCATACTTTAGTGATTCCAAAGAGAGAAGTGGATTATATTTTAGATGTGGAAGATAATCTGTATAAAGAGTTCTTTCTTTTTGCAAAGAAGGTAGGAAGAGCCATCGAAAGTGTGATTCCCTGCAAGCGGATTGGGCTTATTGTTTTTGGTCTGGATGTTCCACATGCCCATATTCATCTTATACCCATCAACAAAGCATCCGATATGAGTTTTGAAAGCCCGAAACTCGCATTGGAAAAAGAGGAATTTGAAGAAATTGCGCTGGCAATCAGAAATGCATTTGAAAAATTGTAAAACAGAAGATTAATAAGCTCTTGCGTTGTTGCCTTCAATGTAGTTGATAAAAGACTGATTCACCACTTTATTGCCTCCTGGTGTAGGATAATCACCTGTAAAATACCAGTCGCCTGTATGGTGGGGTATGGCCTTATGCAGATTTTCAATACTCTGATAAATGATCTTGATATCTGCCTGTACGGTGCTCGCTTTAACCAGCTCACTAATTTTATCTGATATCTGTTGTGCCGTAAACGGTTTGTAAATATCCTTCACATAATTGGTTATCTCTTCCTTGGGAAGATGTTCCTGAGCTTTAGATTTTTTATACACATCATTGATAATGTGGTCTTGCTGTGTGTCTTTAAGCAACTCGATGGCGGCTTTAAATGCTATAAAATCATTCAAACGAGCCATGTCAATACCATAACAATCCGGATATCTGATTTGGGGAGCCGAAGAAGCAATAACAATTTTTTTAGGATGCAGCCTGTCAAGCATCGTGATAATACTTTGCTTTAACGTTGTTCCCCGTACGATTGAGTCGTCAATAACAACAATCGTGTCTTTATTTTCATTGATAATGCCATAGGTAACATCGTATACATGCGCCACCAGGTCATCACGCTGAACATCTTCCGTAATAAAAGTGCGCAGTTTTACATCTTTTACGGCAATAGCTTCTACCCTTAATTTATCGGCAAATAACTTTTGCAGTTGTTTTTTGGATAATACCGATGTTGACTTGACGATTTGTTCCTGTATCATTCTTGCCCTGAACTCATGAATTTCGTCAAGCAATCCCTGGAAGGCAACCGATGCAGTGTTGGGAATGAAAGAAAACACCGTATGGTCAAAATTGTAATTGATTTCTTCCAGTATGGAACCGGCCAGGTAAGCACCCAGTCTTTTACGCTCCTGATAGATGTCTTTATCCGTTCCGCGCGAAAAGTAAATACGCTCAAACGAACATGCTTTTACCGGTCGCTTATCGGAAAATCCGGATACGGAAACTCTTCCGTCTTTTTTTACGATCAACGCATGTCCGGGCTCCAGTTCTTTTACTTCATCGACCGACACATTCAGGGCTGTTTGAATTACCGGCCGTTCGGATGCTGCTACTACAATTTCATCGTCCATATAATAAAAAGCCGGCCTGATGCCGTTCGGATCACGCATGATAAATGCATCGCCGTGGCCGAATAAGCCACCAATCACATATCCGCCATCCCACCGTTTAGCTGATTTCCTAAGGATCTCCAGAACATCCAGCTCTTTGATAATTTTTCCCGTTGTTTCTGTTTTTGAAAATCCTTCTTCTTTGAAATGGCGATAAAGACGTTCGTTTTCTTCGTCAAGATAGTGGCCTATTTTTTCAAGTACGGTTACGGTATCGGAAGTTTCCACCGGGTACTGCCCAATGTCAACCAGCGTTTGAAACATTTCGCTGTTGTTGGTCATATTAAAGTTTCCGGCCAGCACCAGGTTTTTTGTTTTCCAGTTGTTTACCCGTACCATCGGGTGGAGACTTGAAATACTGTTTCCGCCAAATGTGCCATACCGCAAATGGCCCAGAAACAGCTCTCCTGTAAATTCAGCATTCAGTTTCAGCCAGCTGGGATCATACAGTCGTTTTGTATTGTCTTTTGTTGCTTCCTGCAAATTATTGTAAACACGGTTGAATAGATCTTTAATCGGCGAATTATCGTTCGACCGAACTCTGTTAATGTACCGGTATCCGGGCGGCAAGTCGAGTTTCACTTCGGCTATACCGGCTCCGTCCTGGCCACGGTTATGCTGTTTTTGCAACAAAAGATGCATTTTTTGCAAGCCGTAAAAGGAGGTTCCGTACTTGGCAAGATAATACTCCAGAGGTTTTAAAAGCCTTATTAAGGCAATACCGCATTCATGTGTCAACCGGTCGCTCATCAGAATAGCAGAATGATTACATTTGTGTACGGACAAAAGTATTAAAAAAGATGGTTCAAATCAGATTGGCAACAGAAGAAGATAAGGATGTTATTGCTGACTTTCAAATCAAAATGGCATGGGAAACAGAAAGTCTGAAACTTGATGCGGATACAGTTCATTTAGGTGTAAAAAGCGTATTTTTGGATCCGGCAAAAGGTAAATATCTGGTGGCGGTGGATGACCATATAATTATTGCGTCTATGCTGCTAACCAGCGAGTGGAGCGACTGGCGGGATAAATGGTTTTTATGGATACAGTCGGTATACGTGGTTCCTGAAAAAAGGGGACAGGGAGTGTTTCGAAAAATGTATGCTTTTGTGCAGCAGATGATCCGTAGTGATGAGGAGGTTGCCGGACTGAGACTGTATGTTGATTCGGCCAACAAACCAGCCATAGCAACATACAAAGCCATCGGAATGGATGGCGATCATTATAAACTTTTTGAATGGTATAAATAACAACAAAACGTATGAGAAAAACAGTGACATTATGGGTATTATCCCTTGCTTTTCCAATAATGGTAACAGCACAAACGATTGATAAAAGCGACTGGGAAGGTGGCTTTCCTGAGGCTTGTACATCGATCACATTAGGCAAACTGGCTACGGCGGACGGATCAGTCATTACTTCACACACAGACGACAGCCACAGGACAAGATCGTGGATTGATATAGTACTGCCCGCGCAGCATAAAAAAGGAGAAACAGTGCCGATGTACAAACGGGTAAAAAACGATACACTGGCGATGCCGGCATATGGCCATCAAAAGATTGGAGAAATACCACAGGTAAAACGAACAAACGGATACATCAACACGGCTTACCCCAGTTTAAATACGAAACAGCTGGGTATTGGCGAATCTACTTTTGGCGGCAGGGAAGAATTGCAAAGTGATGCCGGACTGATTGACTGTCAGCGATTGTGCAAGCTGATGCTCGAAAGAGAATCGACAGCCCGTGGAGCTATAAAACTGGCCGGTGAATTACTGGCTGAATACGGCTGGAATGATGCGGGAGAATGCCTTACCATTGCCGACGAAAATGAAGTGTGGCACTTTGAAGTGGTTGGTCCGGGAGCTGGGAAAGTTGGAGCGGTATGGGCTGCCCAGCGTGTGCCTGATGGCCATGTTGGGGTGAATGCCAATGCGAGTACTATTAAAGAAATGGACCTGGATAATCCAGATTATTTTATGGCTTCAGAAAATATTTACGAAGTAGCCGAAGAAAACGGATGGTGGGATCCTGAAAAAGAGACGTTTCGTTTCTGTTATGCCTATGCGCCTCATAGCCGGACTTCGCTGGCTGCCCGCCGCAGGGAGTGGCGCGTGTTCGATATACTGGCACCTTCGCTGAAACTAGACCCCAATGCCGAAAATTACCCCTTCTCGGTAAAACCCGACACGCTGGTGACGCTGGAAAAACTGATGAGTATATTCCGGGATTATTATGCCGAAACGCCTTTCGATATGCGCCAAACCTTAACGGTAACCGATGAAAACGGTAAAACGATAATCTCCCCTTTGGCCAGTCCGCACATGCCTTATGATGCCAACAAACTGTTTAAAATTAACGGCGGATGGGGATGGCTTGGTGAGCGTACCATCGCGCGCTGGTATACCATGTATGCCACCATTATACAGTTGCGTGATTGGCTGCCTGATGAAATAGGCGGAGTTGAATGGCTGGCTATGGATAATGTATCGTCTTCCATTTATGTGCCTGTATACAGTGGCGTAACTGACCTGCCCGACTATTACAAAACTCCCGGACGGGTAAATGGCTATACGATGAAATCAGCCTGGTGGATATTTAACCGTCTGGGAACTTTAACCGCCCAGCGCTGGGGTGATATGCACAAAGATGTAGATGCTGTTTGGCTGCCGATGCAAAAGTCGTTTGTCGAGGAATTACCCTCGATTGATGAGCAGGCACTGAAATTGTACGAAAAGAACCCCAAAGAAGCCAAAATTTTCCTGACAGATTATACGGGAAAGAAAGGAATTGGGGTGATGGAAAGAGCCATAGAACTTGGCGACTTCTTGTGGACGAAATACGATGAAAAATTTTAGGTTGATTCGGCTTCAAAACGAATTTTTTGTTCGTAATCTTCCTTATTCAGTTTAATTGTATTTCCGCAGATAGGACAATACATCAGATAGTCGGTTTTGTAAGGTGCAACCGGAAGAAAGAACAGCGTGATAAAATGCCTTGTTTTCTGCAACACCCATCTGCTGGTGTTGTTGCAATGGAAACAGTGTTTTTCTGTTTTCAGCAGGTGTTTTTCAACTCTTGGTGCGGCCCCGGCAACGATGATCATTTTATAAAAGTTTTAGTAAGGCCTCGGGTTTTGTTTCTTCTGAAAACAGGATATTCCAAAGCGGAATTTTTTCCTCCCCGGTCTGTAGTAAGAATTTTTCTTTTAGTTCTTCCTCCGAAGGCGGACACCCGGCATCCCAGGGAGCAGTCAGCACTTCTTCGTAAAAAGTATTTTTCTCGGTTTTAATGGTCACCGACGAAGGAAGTTCTGCAGGGAAAACATCATTGTATCTTTTCTCTTCTGTTAATGTGGCACGATCTACCAGCGCCTTGATTTGCTCGTTCTTCAGGCTGTTGATAGAGAAATGTTCCGGCAACACATGATCATTGATTAGCAGGCAGGCAACTACGTATGGTAAATGAAACTGTGCCTGCACCGGATTCCGGGGAAATTTTTCATCCACAAGATCAATGGCCCTGCCAAATATTTTTATTTCGATTTCCGTTATGTCAGCCGGCATGAAATGATGTTTTCTTCTGATAAGATCAGCCGCTTCTACCGCCGCATGCAACCATCGGCAACAGGCATATGGTTTGAAATAATTGGAATTGATCAGCCAGCTTTCACCTAATCCCTCCAGTAAATTACTACTGTCCAGATCATCATGATTATCAACGAACAAGTAAGGACCTACGAAATCTTTTTCGGCCAGTAAGGCACTCTGCAAGCCTGATTGTATTGCCCATGCTACACCCTCTTTCGACATGGAGCCGGTACTTACATCGGTGGAACCACCCAGCATTACAGGCGACAGAATCCAGGCATTACTGAGGGCATGCATGGTTTGTTCTGTATCCAGTTCAAGCAGATAAGCTGCTGTGGCGGCCGTTCCCACAGCACCCCACCGGCCACTCGAATAGGTGTCGATTTTTTCCGGTATTCTGGCATGACTGAAACGTGTGGCTGTTTCATAACCGATAATGATCGATTCAAGGATTTTGTTGTAGGAACATTTTAGTGATTCCCCAAGGGTGAAAGCAACCGGGACTATCAAACTTGCCGGGTGCCCTACCGCTTTCCGGTGTCCTTCATCAAAATCCGTAGAACTGATAGCCAGGGCATTGTAAAAAACAGCGCCCGATAAAACAGTTTCTTCCGTTGTTCCCCATATGCCGAAGCTGCCTTTGCCAAATAGGCGGCTTTTTTGCTCCAGTGCGCGTTTGAATGCTTCTGTTTTAACGCCGCTGAATAGTACACCAATAGTGTCGGCAGCAACCCTCTTTGCCTGATGCAAACTGGTAGCATCAAAAGAATGATTACCTGATTGAATAAACCGGGCAAATTCAAATAAAACCGGTGCCTTAACCTGAAGTGGATTCATAGGTTAAAAGTACAAAGTTTTGAAATTCGGATTATCTTTGAGAATTTTAAATTAAACCGTCATATGATAAAGAAGATTCCGCATACCTATGTAATCATTTTTTCCATTATCATTCTGGCAGCCATCATGACCTGGTTTATTCCCGGTGGCGAATACGCGCGGCAGAAAATAATGGTCAACGGAGTGGAACGTACCGTAATTGAAAAAGGGTCGTTTCATTACGTGGACAGCGAAAGACAGACCTGGCAGATTTTTACGGCTTTTTTCAAAGGATTTGAAAGGCAGGCGGGCATCATTGTTTTTATTATAATGATCGGCGGCGCTTTTTGGATTGTTAACAGCAGTAAAGCCATTGACATAGGCATCCTGTCCTTTCTAAAACAGGCACAGAAACTGGAAAGAAACAAATTTTTAAAAAAAGTGGGGGTGCACAACCTCATCATTACACTGGTGATGCTTGTTTTCAGTGTCTTTGGTGCTGTATTTGGGATGAGCGAGGAAACTATTGCATTCATCATTATCCTGGTCCCATTGGCTATTTCGATGGGTTATGATTCCATTGTAGGTGTGAGTATGGTTTTTGTTGCTGCCGGTCTGGGGTTTGCCGGTGCGGTGTTGAATCCGTTTACCATTGGTATTGCCCAGGGAATTGCCGACCTTCCTCTGTTTTCGGGTTTTGGTTACCGCCTGTTCAGCTGGTTCGTATTAAATATTTTCGGGATAGCCTGGATACTCAGATATGCAGCTAAAGTGAAGAGAAATCCAAAATCTTCTGTTGTGTATGAGGATGATACATACTGGCGTGAAAGGGGGGCTGTAAATAATGAAGAAACCGTTACATATCATACACCTGTGGTTGCCTGGTTTGTATTCCTGTTCATTTCTGTTGGCCTGATCATTTTTTCTGTGATTTATCCAATGACCCATATGAAGATAGGCAACACATCCGAAACACTTCCGATGGTTCCCGTAGCTACGGCCTTTTTTGTCCTGTTTTCTGTTTTATCATTACGTAAGTCGGTACACTTTTTCATATTGAACCTGCTGGCATTTACCATTGTTTTCCTGATCGTAGGGGTGATGGGTTATTCCTGGTATATTGAAGAAATAGCCGGCTTGTTTTTTGCTATGGGTATATTTTCCGGAATCGCAATGAACTATGACGGAAACAAAATTACCAAAGAGTTTATGGAGGGAGCAAGGGATATATTATCGGCAGCACTGGTCGTTGGTCTGGCAGGAGGAATTCTCGTCATTCTGGAAGACGGAAAGATCAT
>QMPO01000063.1 GCA_003648625.1 Bacteroidota bacterium | reverse complement strand
CGATACGTTGCAGGCACTATCGAAAGTAACTGTTGAAGGCATTGTAACGGATCAGTACGGCAATAAACTGACTGATTTTAACGGGCTTGTTTTCCCGACTGTTTACGACAAATTCGCCGAGATCATTACCTATGGTGATGAAAGCAGCCCGACAACTTTTTTAATCCGGAAAAATGTGCTGTTTAATGGGAAAGCGGCGATTAACAACGGCGAATTTATGTTTGAGTTCATTATGCCTAAAGATATTTCTTACAAGTATGGAATAGGAAGAATAAGCTATTATCTGAGAAATGATTCGACGGACGGGAACGGATATTATGAGAACATCATCATTGGTGGTTTCGATGATGAAGCGGAAGAAGATAACCAGGGGCCGGATATTGTTTTGTATATGAACGACACAACATTCGTATCGGGTGATATAACTGACCGGAATCCGGACCTACTGGCTTTTCTGTACGACGAAAGCGGAATTAATACTACAGGTAACGGAATTGGACATGACATTCTGGCTATTATAGACGAAGACCAGAATATGAGTTATAACCTTAACGATTATTATGAAGCAGACATCAACAGCTTTCAGCAGGGCGTACTTAATTACCCGTTCAGTAACCTGGATGACGGGCCACATGTGTTGAGTTTACGCGTTTGGGATATTTATAATAATTCATCAACGGCTTACCTTGAATTTGTTGTTATGTCAGAAAATGATCTGGTTATTGAGAACCTGATCAATTACCCTAACCCGTTTATTACACAAACCAGTTTTGTGTTCGATCACAACCAATCGGGGCAGGATCTCGATGTTAAAATCCAGATTTTCGCCATGGACGGAAGACTTATTAAAACTATTGAAACACGTATAAATCCCGAAGGATACAAATCGCCACCAATCAAATGGAACGGACTGAATGATAACGGAGCCAGGATAGCCAAAGGGTTTTATATCTACCGTGTTACTGTAAGAAAAGAAGATGGTGCCACGGCTCAGGATGTGTCGAAACTTGTATTTCTCCGTTAGTTTGCTTAAAACAATGTATTTTTGCCGCTCACTTTAATGAAACATATTTACTACATACTGTTTGCTTTACTCCCGTCGCTGGTCTTCGGACAGGAGCGTATTCCGCTACATCCGGTATGGAATGGTATGGAGGTACAGCAAACGGTTAAAAACCTGGAAATACACACTATCTCGTTCGAGAACAGTATAACAAAATACAGATATGGTGCGTTACCGGTTTTTACGGCTGAGATAAATTTACCACCTGAATGGCATGCCTGTGTTTTGAACTTCGACAGCATTGTTTTTGATACGCTTCAAACATATAAATTAACTGACCTTACCGACGGGGAATTCCTACAGGACACCTTGCTTTGGCATGTGGAATATGAAGAGCAAACTGCCCGTATTTTTGTAGTTCCCATGATCAGCGAAGAAAATATCATCAGGCTGATAAAGGGGTTGGCTATTACAGTAAATCATGTTCCGGCTGATGTGCCGAAAAACAGTGAAAGCAGAGAAGTGTTTTATGCTGACAATTCGGTGTTGCGTACCGGAGACTGGTATAAAATAGGAGTCGTACAGACGGGTGTTCATAAGATCACTTATGAAAACATGCAAAGCATGGGTATTGATCCTGCAAGTCTTGATGTTTCAAAAATAGGCCTGTTCGGTACATATAGCGGTATGTTAAATGAGTCGAACTTTGTCAGTCGCCCCGATGATTTAACGGAAAATGCTATTTACATAGAAGGGGCCGATGACAACAGCTTCGACCGGGACGATTACATTTTGTTTCACGCCCAGGCACCTCGTGTGTGGTGGTACAATATGTTCAGCGCCCGTTTTGAACACCGGAATAATTTGTTTTCCGATACCGTTTACTATTTTTTAACCACCGACAGAGGTAACGGGAAAAGAATAACCGATAGTGAAAGTTCTGCGCAACAACCTACTGTCGAGGTTAATGAATTTGTTGATTACGGAGTACACGACAAAGACCTGGAAAACCTGATTCTTTCAGGTAAGGAATGGTTTGGTGAGCGCCTTACAGGAGATACACTGGAACGTACGTATTCATTTGAGTTTCCGAACCACAACACCGATAAACCTTTGTATTTGCAGGTGGACCTGGCAACCCGGTCATTTATTAATACCTATTACCAGATATTTGTAAATGGAGAACTATTGATCGACTCGGTGAAAGTAACAAAGGTCAGTGCGAATGGAGGTCTTTATGCCAGGAGTTCCAGCCAAATTATTACTTTTTTTAGCGACAGCGATGCTGTGGAGGTTACCGTTAAGTACCTGACGGATGATCTGACATCAATTACCTGGGTCAATTTTGTAGCGTTGAACGCCGAACGGTATCTCCGGTACACCGGAAATCAGATGACATTCCGGAATCCCACATCGGCTGCTGCAGGAAATATAAGCCGGTTTAATTTGTCGCAGACTGATGGTAATGAGGTGATCTGGAATATAACGGACAGGCACAATCCGGTGAATATAGAATATCTTTATGAAAATGGCACTTCTTATTTTGTTCTGCCTACCGATTCGCTGCTGGAATTTATTGTCTTCAATCATTCGGATGCATACAGCCCGATTTCATTTGGGAAAATTCCCAATCAGAATTTGCATGCCATGGCAAATATTGATATGGTTATTGTAAGCTACCCCGGTTTTCTGGAACAGGCGAACAGGCTGGCTGCACTGCACGAAACTATGGATGGTATGCAGGTGGCTGTGGTCACTCCCGGCCAGATCTATAATGAATTTTCTTCCGGCTCACAGGATATTGCTGCCATAAGGGATTTTATGCGCATGCTTTATGTCAGAGGCTCGTTTGAAGAGGAATACCAAAGTGGCTACCTGCTTTTATTTGGAGATGCTTCGTACGACTACAAGTACAGGGTGCACGACAATACCAATTTTGTACCTACCTATGAATCAGATGAATCCCTCAGGCTTACGGGTTCCTATGTTACCGATGATTTTTTCGGACTTCTGGGTGATCGTGACGGTTTGAATTGTGTCGGCGACCTTGATATAGGTATTGGGAGACTGCCGGTTGCTACGCCAGAAGAAGCAAAAATGGCTGTTGATAAAATTGAACATTATCTTAGCCAAAGCCGTAAAGTAATGCGCGACTGGAGAAATGTTCTTTGCTTTATTGCCGATGACGGAGATGTTAATCTTCACATGCACCAGGCAAAGCAACTGGTAGATATTGCCGACACTCTGCATCCGGGTATCCGGATCAATAAAATATTTTCCGATGCATTTACGAAAATTGTAGTGCCGGGTGGAAAGCGCTATCCGGAAGTAAATGCACTTATTAATGAACAGGTGGAAAAAGGAGCACTCATGCTGAATTATACGGGACACGGTGGCTTGATCGGCTGGTCAAAATCGTATATTCTGGATATGCCCATGATTCATTCATTTGATAATTACGATAACCTGCCCTTGTTTGTTACGGCCACGTGCGAGTTTTCGAGGTATGATGATCCGGAGTTCATTTCGGCAGGTGAATATGTATTTTTGAATGAGCATGGCGGAGGTATTGCCTTGTTAACCACTACACGTCTGGCATATGCCCACGCAAATATTGTTGTTAACCGAAGGATCTACGAACATTTAATGACGAAAAAGAACAATATGTTGCCGCGCCTGGGCGACCTGGTACAGCTATCCAAAATACCATCCGACAATAATTTCCTGAACTTTGTTTTGCTTGGCGACCCGGCATTGCGCCTGGCATATCCGCAATTCGATGTGGTAACTACAACTGTCAATACACATCCGGTATCAGATGTTGTGGATACAATACGTGCCTTGCAAACGGTGATTGTTGTGGGAAAGGTTGTTAATGATGACGGAACTATAGCTGATTGGTTTAACGGTTACGCATATCCAAAAGTTTATGACAAAGCAACGCGGTATAGCACACAGGGAAATGACGGAAGCAGCTACCCTGAAGAATTCCTCTTATCTGATAAACTTCTTTTTGACGGAAAGGCTACGGTAATTGATGGCTATTTCAGTTTTGAGTTTTTAGTACCGAAAGACATTAATTACAGCTTTGGATTTGGCTCGATAAAATATTATGCACTCGATACTGTCAGCTATTCAGATGCATGGGGTGGCTACGACCAGCTATTTATAGGTGGTTATAATGAACAAGCCGACCCGGATGATCAGGGGCCGGTAATTCAGCTTTATCTGGAAGATAAATCGTTTATATCGGGAGATATTACATCGGCTGATCCTTTGGTATTTGCTGAGATATACGACGATAAGGGAATAAGTTTTACGGGCCTGGGCCTCGGACGCGACCTGGTAATGGTGGTGGATAACGATTTTGCCAATTCCATCATCATGAATGATTATTTCGAGATCAATACCGATTCGTATCAGCAGGGCACCATTTCATACCAATTGAACAATTTAGCGCCCGGAAAGCATACGCTTAGTTTAAAAGCCTGGGACTTACATAATAATTCGTCCGAAGTCGTTGTCGATTTTTATGTGAATGAACAGGCCGACATAGAGTTATCCGGAGTACTTAATTATCCGAATCCATTTACCGAAACAACAAGATTTACATTCATACAAAATAAAAGCAATACCGAACTTGACGTAGAGATAAGGATTTTTGATATAAGCGGAAGATGGATAACTACACTGAATGAGCAGGTAAGGACCAGCGGGATCAGGGTTGACCCAATTGAGTGGGATGGCCGGAACAGTAACGGAAACAAAGTGGATGCAGGTGTTTATATGTATCAGATAATTGTTACGGACCAGCTGGGAAATACGGCCGCACAACGGCAAAAATTTATAAAAATAAATTAAGTAAGGTTTGTATAAGTTACTTTATACTAATACATAAATTTATTCGTTACTTTTGCAGACCTTTTTAAAATCAGAAACAAATTCATGAATGTGCAAGTTATTTTTAAACATTCGGAGAATAAAAATTTTTTAAATAAATGAAACTTAGGACTCTTTTCACTGTTGGATTATTGTTATGGGTAATCAGTTCAAATGCACAATACAATGTAACTAAAAACGGACAGAAAGTAAATACGCTGAATACGGCCGTACCTTTTTTAACCATTGGTCCTGACGCAAGGGCAGGTGGTATGGGTGACGGTGGCGTTGCCACATCGCCTGATGCCAACTCAATGCACTGGAACCCGGCAAAATATGCTTTTATAGAAGATAAAATGGGTTTTTCTTTCTCATATACTCCCTGGCTGAGAAACCTCGTGAATGACATCAATATGGCTTATGTCTCATTTTATTCGAGGATCGGTCAGATGCAGACAATTGCTTTTACGTTACGTTATTTTTCACTTGGCGAGATTACTTTTACTGATGATCAGGGAACAAACCTGGGGACATTTAAGCCTAATGAATTTACCCTTGACGGGACGTATTCGCGTAAGTTATCAGATTACCTGTCGTTAGCAGTAGCAGGCCGTTTCATTTATTCTAACCTCACCCAGGGACAAACAGTTCAGGGTGTCGAAACAAAAGCAGGAATCTCGGTAGCTGCCGATGTAGCCTTATACTGGGAAAAAGATGTGAGTTGGTTTAAAAGTATGAATGCCAGGTTTGCATGGGGACTGAATATTTCAAATATCGGAAATAAGATATCCTATACCAGCAGTAATATTGAACAGGATTTTATCCCTACCAATCTTCGGATTGGCCCGCGTTTAACACTTGATCTGGACGATTACAACCAGTTGGCATTCTTTTTTGATGTGAACAAACTTTTGGTGCCTACTCCGCCTGTGTATGCATGGGATTCGACAAACAATCCAATACCAATATCAGGAACGGATAAATTCCTGATTGCAGCAGGCAGGGATCCCAACGTGTCACCTATCAAAGGTATGATCCAGTCGTGGTATGATGCTCCGGGAGAGGTAGAAGTACAGAAAGATGCAGATGGTAATGTTATGTATGACCCCGAAACCGGTGCTGCACTGGTAACAGTCAAGCCGGGTTCTGCTTTTAAAGAAGAACTTAGAGAGTTTTATTACTCAGTAGGTGCCGAATACTGGTATAACAATATCTTTTCTATAAGAGCTGGTTATTTTTGGGAGCATGCTACCAAAGGTGCCCGGCAATATGCTACACTTGGAGTGGGCTTAAGGTATAACGTATTCGGTTTGGACTTTTCATATCTGATACCCACAACCGGCGGCTCACAGCAACACCCGTTGCAAAACACACTGCGGTTCTCGTTACTGTTCAATTTCGACAATCTGAACAAGAAATAAACCGCACCCGGATGGACAAATTCAGAGTTGGCTTCGGCTATGATGTTCATCCGCTGATTTCCGGAAGAGATTTGATGATAGGGGGTGTACATGTACCTTTTAGCAAAGGGGCGCAGGGTCACTCGGATGCCGATGTGTTGCTGCACGCACTGGCAGATGCTCTGCTCGGTGCAGCCGGCCTGGGCGATATCGGCACAAGATTTCCTGATACCGATGCGGTATTCAAAAATATATCCAGCCGGTTTTTTATAGAAGAAACTATGCGCATGATCAATGGCAAAGGACTCCGTGTTAATAATGTAGATGCAACGGTTGTTTTACAGGAGCCGAAATTAACTCCTTTTATTTCTGAGATCAGGTCGGTGATTTCCTCCCTTTTAGCTGTTAGTTCAGGTGATATTGCCGTAAAAGCTACTACAACCGAATACCTCGGATATATTGGAAATGGTGAAGGAATAGCGGCATTTGCCGTGGTTTCGTTAGTCGGTTAAGCAACTCAATTAATAACTCCCTTCAAAATACCCGTTGAAATTGATAAATAGTTCAATTTCGTTGTTAAATCCTTCAAAAAGCGGAAGGTTTAACTGGTCGTTGTAAAGAATGCCCTGTAACATAAAGATTCTGTAATTCTGCGAAGAGCTGCCGGGTCGGGATATGGTCAGTTTAAAGTTAACAGTTTCGTTCATTCTCAGGTCATCGCAAATAAGCTGTAATTCGACATCATAAGTCTGTGAGTTGCTTTTTTGGTTGATTATGTCGCGGATTGGCAAGATTCCTTTGAACAGAAACTCACGTTCTTCCTGCTCTTCACCCGGGTCAGCAGGTTCCGGATGTAGCTTATTGTAAAAATCCTTGTTCTTTAACCGCACTAAAAAGTCTCCGTTTTTATAATCCAGGAACACAACGATGTCTTTATTTTCCCACTGATAGTTTTCGTCTCCCTGAAAAGCACTTAGTTTAACCACGCTTGAATAGGTTCTGTAATTTGCTTGCTGGGCAGCGGCATAATTAATGGAAAAACTCATTGCTAAAATAATAAGGAGTATTCTCATAGTTTGGATCATTAATATTTGATGGCAAGTTACTGATTTTAGTTAAATAGGACTAAAAATTGAGATCGGTCAGGTGAAAAATGATGTGCTGAAATTTACCAGATACACTTTTTTAGTTGAACGGGTTACGGCTGTGTAAAGCCAGCGCAGATATTCGGTGTTAATCATCTCTTCGGTCAGGTAACCCTGATCGATAAAAACATGAGGCCACTGTCCTCCCTGTGTTTTATGGCAGGTCATGGCATAAGCAAACTTAACATGCAGGGCATTGTACCAGGGGTTTTTCATAACTTCAGCAACGCGCTTAGTGCGTTCCGGTATGTCCATAAAATCTTCTTCGATCCTTTTAAACAGCGTATTCCTGTCGGAATTTGAGAGTCCGGGACCGTTACTGTACAGGGTAGAAAGCAGAAGTTTTACGGTAATCTCTTTTTCTTCGGGGTAGTCAGTAAGCTGAATGTCAGCTTCGGCAAACCGGAAGCCGTACATTTCCTCCGTTTTCAGTATTCTAAGCACGTTAACTATATCGCCGTTGGCAATAAATCCCGGCTTTGCATCTTTATCCAGCCAGTGGTAATTGTTTTTCACAACCATCAGTAAATCTCCCCCTTCAATCTCCGATTCCCTGAACAAGATGCTGTTTCTAACCTGCATGTTGAACAGATTAGCCCGCTTATTTGTACGGCACACAATAATTCCCTGTTCCAGGTCATGACGGTCAAATGTGTCGTGCAGTAATTCTTCAAAAGTCCGACCATTATCAACCTCCTGTATGTCCGACTTAAAATCAGTCCTCGAAAATAAGGTAGAAACGGGATTGTTCTGACTGATCAGCTTCCTGAGATTGGTAGCTGTAATCAAAATACCCGAGTCCATTTCCTGCCGCATCACTTCCTGCATCTCAAACTCATAAGCTGTTACATTAAAAGAACTTTTTATATACTGTAGATCCAATGCCGGACTAATCGTTAATCCAACAGGAGGTAGCTGAGCTGTATCACCTACCAGTACCATTTTATTTTGTCCGCCGGAAAAAACATAGGAGACCAGGTCTTCAAAAAGATTCCTGTTGCCGAACAATTCACCAGCGCTGCTGTTATCGGAAATCATCGATGCTTCATCAATAATAAATACAGCATCTTTCAGACGGTTATGAGCCAGTTGTACTTTGTAACGTCCTTCTTTCGAAGTGGTAATATGATAAATATAACGGTGGATGGTGTGTGCCTTTTTCCCCGTATATTTCGATAAAACCTTGGCGGCTCTTCCTGTTGGTGCAAGCAATATAAATCGTTTGTTATTCATCGCCAGCATGTGCACATAAGCACTTACCAAACTTGTTTTTCCGGTTCCGGCAAATCCTTTCAGAACATACACAGGATTCTTTTTAACGCTTAGCTCAAAAGCATCCAGATGATGCATGGCTTTTATCTGATCGTCCGTTGGCTGGTGCGGGAAGTGATGCAGGATTTGTTTATAAACATTGTTGTGCGACATACGGTATTGAAATAGTCAGATTTAGAACGGGTAACCGATACCGAAATTGACGATAAAGTCGTTGAATTGTAAATACTGTATACGCCATCTGTCATCTTCAGGATACGCTGGATCGAGGAAGGGTGCTGCAAAATCAAGCCGGAAGAGAAAATACGAAAAGTCAAGCCGGATACCAACACCTCCATCCACGGCGAACTGTTTGTAAAATGTATTAAATTTAAACTGTCCTCCCGGATATACAGTTGATTCGCTATACGTCCAGATATTACCCACGTCTAGAAACAGAGCGGCTTTCAGGAACCGGTATAACGGAAATCTGAGTTCGGCATTTGCTTCTATCTGAATTTCTCCGATGCGTTCGTAGTTATTTCTCTTGCTGTATTCGCCAGGTCCCAACGTCTTAAAATGCCACCCTCTCATACCGTTGGCACCCCCCGCATAAAAACCTTTGGTGTAAGGGATTTCTTCAGAGTTCAGATAAGGAATGGCAGAGCCCAGAAAAAACCGCAGGGCAAAAATATTTTTTTTGCTGTTGAAGTAAAGATATTCACGCACATCAATGCTTGCTTTAATATATTGGGAGTAACGAATGCCAAAGATCTTGTAATAACCTTCATCTGATTTTTTTGAATTGGCCAGACTGTTTATAGCATATAACAGGTTCCCCGAAGATTCAAGATTGAACCGTAGAAACTCATGGTGGTTTAAAGCGTTTATATTCTGGTTGTTGTAAATAAAGCTATAGCTTAACCCAAAGATAATCTGGTCGGAATACTGCTCTTTTAAGGCTTTGTTCTCTTCTTTGTCAAGGGTTTCCTGGAATTCGGGTGTAGGGAATATCTTAATAAAATTGGTATTGATGGGCGTTACAATATGTCTTTTGCTCGCTGTCTGGTTCCAGCTGTAACCAAATTCAAGATTCGTAATACTGCGGGTGTAGTTCTGCCTGACCTGGTAATTAAATCCAAAAGTGACGTTGGTAATCGGGCTGTATTTTTCATTAAAACCATGCAATCTCAACGGGAATAAAAACCGCGGAAAAAATACGGTTCCGTCAATTCCTACTTCAAAAGTGTTAAAAATACCCGACGATGACGTGCTGTCAATAGCCCCGACCGACTGTGCTTCAAAACCTCCCATAACGCGTATGCGGAAAATTTCGGCATGTTTGAAAATGTTTTTATTCAGGTAAGTTAATTTGCCACGTATTCCCAGGTCTCCACTTGAGTTGGTGCCGAATCCTTCGAAGGAAACAGAGTGTCGCCTGGAATTTTGCATCATAATTTGTGCATTGAGGTATTTGTACGAACCATCTTTGCTTTGTCCGGCTCCTGTAGTGTCGAAGTTTATTTTCGCTGTTCTTATAATGCGGTAATTAAACAGCTTTCTGTACGTGTTCTGCAGGTCGCTGGCCGAAAAAGGATTATCGGGTTTTATTTTTATGGCCGAATTAAATGCCGAAGGTTTAATTCTTATTTTTTGGTTGTATAAAAACTGATAAGGATAACCGGGTTTGTTATTGTGGAATCGGATAATATGATCAATGGTGTCAAACGGCAGCTCAATAGAAGGGTCATATTCGGGAATGATCGTTACGTGTCTTATATAATAGCGGTCGTGTGGCTTGTAGAGAAAGGTTGCGCCTTCTTTTCCGGGTACCAGAACATCATTGATCTTCAGGGTGACGTCCATTGTGTGTTCTCTGAAATTGCTGTCAACCAGGTATTGAATATAGTTTCTGTTAAAATAATAATATCCTTCGTTACGCAGGTAACTTGTTATCCGGTCGCGCTCATCATCAAACGTATAGGCATTGTAAATATCGCCTTCATGAATTAATGTTTTATCAAGACATTTGTTAAAATAAGTTGCTAATACAGTATCCTGAACCTCATAATCCAGTTTCTTAATGATGTATGGAGGAGCGGCATGCACGGTGAATGTGACATAGGCTTTCTTATCTTCAAAACGCACATTATAGTCAACAGTTGACTTAAAAAAGCCGATGTTTCCCAGATGCTGTTCCATGCGTTTTGCGTTTCTTTCTATGTCATCATCACTGTAGAAGGAGGGAGGTTCGCCAAAGCTTCTGTCGAGCCACGCGTTAAACTTTGTGGGTTTATTCTGGTTGCGGTAATAGTAGTACAGATTGGAATGCCATCCCAAAAACTTTTTGTTGGGTTTCGGTCTCAGAAACTGTTTGAGTTCCGATTGTGTTGTTTGCGGGTATTTTTTCTCAAACCGGATGGTGTATTTATGAATGAGGTACTCGTTTTCGGGGATAAACTTTTTCACCGAGCACGACGACAACATCCCTGCAAGGGAAAAAAGAAGAAGAAATATTTTTCCGAATGATTTTGTCACCTAAGCTGCTTAATAGTGCAAATTTAATAAAAGAGGGATTGGGAGGACGAAAGTACTTGCAATGTGGTGTGCGAAAAAAAAACAAGCCTAACAAAAATAAAAAAGCCATCCCTTTTACGGAATGGCTTTTTACTTGTCAGTCAGAGGATTTTCATCCGTGGGAGTTATAGGAGTCCCTGCCTGCCGGCAGGCAGGGAACCTATGACCCTCCCGATGTGAAGTCGGGATGCTCTGAACCAGCTTATTTCAAAAGGTTTTCGATCATCTTGCGACTTTTCCACCCCTTAACTTG
>QMPO01000062.1 GCA_003648625.1 Bacteroidota bacterium | reverse complement strand
TTGAAGATTATACAAAAGCCATCCAGATACATCCGAAGTATGCCGATGCCTATGCCAACAGGGGACAAATCAAATTTTATATGAATGATAAACAGGGCGCTTGTGAAGACTGGCGCATGGCAGAGCAACTGGGCAAACCAAATATCGGGGATAAACTACGAGGATGCAAATAAACAGATTGATGCAAAAAAAAGCTATTCTCTGGGATTGGAACGGAACCCTTTTAGATGATACGGATATATGCGTACAATGCATGAACAGTTTGCTTGGAACACGCCAACTGAATTTGCTGAACAAGGAGCGTTACCGGAAGATCTTCACTTTTCCGGTTAAGGATTATTACGAAAAAGCCGGATTTAACTTTGAAAAGGAAAAATTTGAAGTGCCAGCCATGGAGTTTATCCGTTTGTACCATAACCATCTGGGCGAAGCTGCTTTGTTTCCGTGTGTGGAAGATGTGTTGCAGCAGTTTAAAAGCAAAGGTTTTTATCAGGCCATCTTGTCGGCTATGGAACATGAAAGTCTTGTGGCATCGTTAAAAGATAAGGGGGTTTTCTCTTATTTTGATACGGTTACAGGTATTGACAACTATTACGCGCACAGTAAACTGGATGTGGGCAGGAAATTAGTGAGGAGTCTGCCTTATGAAAAAAAAGAAATACTTTTTATAGGAGACAGTTTGCATGATCTTGAAGTGGCAAAGGCTCTCGACATTGATTGCATCCTGGTGGCCAACGGACACCAGTCGAAAGAGCGGTTACTGCAAAGAACACAAACTGTGGTTGATAAGCTGGTTGATGTGACAGAACTTGTATAGCCTGATCAGTCTTTTTTTGTCTTTATCGGAAAATCAAATTCAAGGGTGTCGTTTTCCAGAATCTCATATCTGAATTCATCATCATCAAGTTGATTTCCGTCCTCATCGAAATACTTCCACTCACCTGTATGCATACCATGGTCATAAGCACCTTTTAACTGGATTTTTCCATCGGGATAATAGAGGGTGAAATCTCCGTCCAGCGAATCGTTGACGTATGTACCTTCGGTCATCGTGCTTCCGTCGGGGAAGAGTTTGAGTAACATCCCCTCGCGCCTGCCCTGTTTGTACTCGATTATTTCGGCAGGCTTTCCGGAAGCGGGGTAAAAAGTGGTGTGAGGTCCGTCAAGGAGACCATTGTCATAATTTTCCTCGGCGATCAGAGCGCCGTCAACATCGCTGTAATAAAGCCATTTACCTGTTTTTTTCTGCCGGAAATAGGTACCCTCTGCCATCGGCTTGCCGTTTTTATGATAGGATTTGGTTGCTGCCGAATCGCCTGATGAAGAATAAGCAGTAACAGCTTTAAGTTTTCCGTCTACGTAATAATAGTTGAATTCACCCACGGGTTTGTCATCTGCGAACGTGCCTTCATAGCGAACAGTCCCCCGCGCATATTTTTTAACCCATTTTCCCTGTTTTCGTCCCTGATCGTCTGTCAGGTTTTGCCCGACAAGTGTGTTCAGCGAGCTAAAAATAATAAAAACACTCAGAATTATGCGGTAAATGACAGATGTATTCATAAGGATGTAAAATTACCTATTTTTGCACACATACAAACTATATTCTATTGAACGAATATTCGTCGAAATTATTGGAAATTGCTGTTAACGAACTGGCACGTTTGCCGGGTATCGGAAAAAAAACGGCTTTGCGCCTAGCTTTATATATCTTAAAGGAAGACGGGTCGTTTGCCGAAAACCTGAGTTCCGCTATTGTAAAAATGCGGAGCGAGATTGTTTTTTGCAAAAAGTGCAACAATATTTCCGATGCAGAGATTTGCGATATCTGTGCCAATAATAAACGGGATGAAAATACGCTTTGTGTTGTGGAAGATACAAGGGATGTGCTGGCCATCGAAAATACCGCGCAGTATAATGGTTTGTATCATGTACTCGGAGGAGTGATCAATCCTATGGATGGGGTGGGACCAAATGATCTGTATATAAGACATCTGATTGAGCGTATTCATACAGAGGAGATCAATGAGGTAATTCTTGCTCTTCCTGCTACAGTAGAAGGAGATACCACCAATTTTTACATTTATAAACTGATCAAGGAATTCGATGTTCAGGTAACTACAATTGCACGTGGCGTTGCTATCGGTGATGAACTGGAATACACCGATGAGATTACCCTGGGACGTTCTATTCTGAACCGCTTACCTTTCGAAAGCTCGATAAAACGAAGCTGATTGTAATTTTGCTCAGGTTTTTTTTAATTTTGATGTGCTTTATACCCAAAAGGCGTTTTGTTGCTTTTTCAATGAAAGAACTTTTTGTGTTTAAGACCTGAAACCCGACAATGATGAGAAAGTTGTTTCTGTTGGTAGTGTTTTTTCAAATCGCATTATTTTCCGAGGCACAAAGAAGTTATCCCGACACATTGCATGCTTATTATACCGAACAGAAAATAGATCTGGATGGCAAACTTACCGAAGAATGCTGGCAGAACGCGATGCATATCCATAATTTTACGCAGCGGGAACTTTATGAGGGTGAACAGCCAACGGAAAGGACTGAAGTAGCAATTGTCTATACAACAAACACACTGTACATTGGATTCTGGGGATATGACAGCGAGCCCGACAAGATCATCGCGCAAAAAATGAAGCGTGATTTTCAGTGGGGCACGGATGATAATTTCGAGGTGATTATCAGCACATTCAACGACAACCGTAATGGTTATTTGTTTGTCACCAACCCTAACGGAGCCAGAGCCGATGTGCTGATATCCAATGAAGGAGAAGGGTTTAACAAAAGCTGGAACGGTGTGTGGGATGTGGCAGCAACTGTCACTGACGAGGGGTGGTTTGCCGAGATACAAATACCTTTTTCCACCTTAAAATTTAAAAAGGAGGAAAACCTGGTGTGGGGTATCAACTTTGAACGAAATATAAGATACAAGCGGGAACAGATCATGTGGCAGGGATGGTACCGGATTTATGAACTGGAAAAAATATCGCAGGCTGGTAAACTGGACGGACTACAAAATATAAAATCCAAGAAGAAGGTAGAGTTAAAGCCTTACATATCAGGAGGAGTGGAAACTTTAGATGAGAAAAAATGGGATGACCGATATAAAATTGGTGGCGATGTAAATATTGATATTACGCCTACCTTAAAATTAAATATGACGGTAAATACTGATTTTGCACAGGTTGAGTCGGACAGAGCACGTATCAATCTTTCAAGGTTTTCGCTTTATTATCCTGAGAAGCGCCAGTTCTTTCTCGAGGCGAAAGATTTGTTTCAGATGAATATGGGGCACCGCAACCAGGTGTTCTACTCCCGGACTATCGGGCTGCAGGACGGACAGGAAATACCTATATACGGGGGTGCGCGGTTGTTTGGCAAGGAAAACCGTACATCCGTAGGTGTAATGTCAATCCAGACAGCCTCCAGGGGAGATTCGGTACTGACTACCAACTATTCGGTGGCACGGGTGCGCCAGGACCTGGGCAACCAGTCAAGTATTGGTGCTATTGTTACTTCTAAGTTGCTGAATGGTCGGTATAACATTGTGTACGGTGCTGATTTTACTTATTCAACATCCAAAATATTCAACGATAAAAACCTGATCATCAATGGTGCGGTAGCCCAGTCGCAAACAAGTGATTCAATCAATCAAAGAAATTTCTCGTACAAGTTTTCTCTTTCTTATCCTAACGACTGGATTGAGTACGATTTGGCAATAGTGGGCATACAGCAGAATTTTAATCCTGAGATGGGCTTTCTGCGGCGGAATAATTACCGGATGTATTATACCGAATTACAATTCAACCCACGTCCTAAATTCTGGCCGTTTTTCAGAAACCTGAACCTGAAACCATTGGATATCAATTACTATGTGAACGAGGAAACAAATCAACTGGAAAGTATATTTTACGAATTGCGACCATTTGGTTTTGTAACCCGGAGTGGCGAAGTAACGGAATTTAATGTCCAGTGGCTTTTCGACCGGCTGGAAGAGCCATTTGAGCTGCTCGATACGATTGTTATTCCTGAAGGTGAATACTGGGATACCCGCGGTGAGGTGCAACTGGAAACTTTCAGAGGCAGGAAACTATCAGGGGAAATATTCCTGAACTGGGGAAAATTCTATACCGGAAAGCGAACAAGGCTTTCGTTGTCAGGTAATTACAGTGTGAACAAGCACTGGAACCTGTCAGCTGAGTGGAACAGGAATTTCCTGAAATTTGATGAACTGGACTTCATAACAGACGAACTTGGAGGGCGGGTCATTTATGCTTATAACCCGAAACTGAATACCAGCATGTTTGGTCAGTGGAATAACGAAGATGATGAAATCCTGCTCAATTTCCGTATTAACTGGATACCGAAAATCGGCAGTGATTTCTATTTTGTTGTGAACCAGGTGATCGAAACTTCCAATGGCCATCTCAGGTTCACAGAAACAACAATCCTTGCCAAGTTGATCTGGCGCTTTGCTATCTGAAAAAAATTTCTTTTAATAAGTTAATCAAACATCGAAGGAGCCTCCTGGTCTTTTTTAAAAAGATCGAGCTGGTTGTGCATTACCTGGTACTTCTCGGGTACTTCGCTGGCAAAATGCTCTGTGTAGTTGCGAATACTTTTTTTGATAAGTTTGGTAGGCGTGGTTTTTCGGGCACGGCAGTAGTTCTTCAGCGATTTCATCTGCTTTGCCGATAACTTAAACGTAACGGTTTTATATTTGATTGCTTTTCTTTTCTTTTTACGCATCAACTGATGAAATAGAAGTTTTTCAAAAGTAGTGAATTTTTTAAAAGTCCTGCAAAAACCTATTGGCAAGGTCAATAACCTTCTGAGCATAAGTGTCGGCCTTTTCCTTGTCAGTACTTTCTGCGTAAATTCTTATGATGGGTTCGGTATTTGATGGTCTGAGGTGTACCCAGCCGTCTTCAAAGTCGATTTTTACCCCGTCAACGGTGGAAACAGGAAACGCTGCATAATGCTTTTTAATCTCGTCAAACAATCGGGGCAGTTGATCGGAATCCTTCAGTTCGATCTTATTTTTCGAAATTACGTAGATGGGATAATTCTGTTTCAGACCCGATAATTTCACTTGCTTTTTCGCCAGGTAAGTAAGTAGCAGGGCAACTCCAACTAATGCATCCCTTCCGTAATGGAGTTGCGGATAGATGACACCGCCGTTGCCTTCACCCCCGATAACAGCATCCACTTCTTTCATCTTTTCAACAACATGCACTTCGCCAACGGCCGAAGCCGAGTAAGAACCTCCAAATCTTTCTGTCACATCCCGTAAGGCCCGGCTCGAGGAAAGATTAGACACCGTATTTCCTTTTTTATATTGCAGAATATAATCTGCTGCTGCTACAAGGGTATATTCTTCCCCAAATACGTCCCCGTTCTCCATTACCAGTGCCAGGCGGTCCACATCCGGATCAACTACGATACCCAGACTGGCTTTTTCCTCTCTGACAACACGCGAAATTTCCGTCAGGTGTTCGGGCAGGGGTTCCGGGTTGTGTGGGAATTCGCCGGTAGGTTCGCAGTAAAGTTCTATAACGTTATCCACACCAAGCGCTTTTAGCAATTTCGGAATAGCTATTCCACCTGTCGAATTAACAGCATCAACCACAACTTTTAGTCTTGCTTTGGCAACAGTTTCCCGGTCTACAAGATCAAGTGCCAGGATTTTGTCAATATGCCTGTCGATTGATGTGTTATCAGTCCGGACATGCCCCAGTTCAGTTACCGGCACAAAGTCAAAGTCTTCGTTGTCGGCCATGTCAAGCACCTGCAGGCCTTCTTCAGCAGAAATAAATTCTCCTTTTTCATTCAACAGTTTCAGTGCATTCCACTCCTTCGGGTTATGACTTGCCGTAATGATGATGCCTCCCTGTGCGCCGGTTTCGATCACGGTCATTTCCACAGTCGGAGTGGTAGAAAGGCCGGTATTGATAACATCGATGCCAAGGCCTGTAAGAGTAGAAACCACCAATTGCTCAACCATCTCTCCCGAAATGCGGGCATCGCGGCCGACGACAAACTGGATTTTCTTGTTGTTAAATCTGTTTTTAACGAATGAGCCGAAGGCAGCAGTGAACTTAACAACGTCAAGAGGTGTCAGGTTTTCACCTGAATTGCCGCCTATGGTGCCTCTGATCCCGGAAATGGATTTGATTAATACCATCATATGAAGAATATGGAGCAAATGTAGGGAAAAAAATCGCCTCGGTAAAACAGTAAAAAGTGGAGATGATTTTCTGAGATATGCGACAGGAATGATCAAAACCGGTTTATATTTTTTTATTCTGACAGCATAAACATTTAGTAAAGATCGTAAATTGCCTGTTAAAAGTATTGTTACTTTTGCAGTGTGTAAACAATCAGTAATAGAACAGAGATGGGAGAAGAATTTTCCTGGTTAGGGGGAAAACAACTGGAGAAGTTGATTGAAAAGTTTGAACGTATGCTGGAGGACGGCGTGCAACTCTTTTTTGATGTGGATGAGTTTGAATACATCATCGACTATTATTATGATATGCACGACATCAGTATGTCAGAAAAGGCTATCAAAGAAGCTTTGCAGGTGTATCCGTCCACTTCTTCGTTTAATATTAGAAAAGCCCGGGTGCTGGCCTACCGAAAGAAGTACTATGAGGCATTGGAATTACTTAACGATGTTGAGTTGCTTGAACCGGCCAATGAAGAGATATATGTGAACAAAGCTGAGATCTACAGCCTCATGAATCAGTTTGAGCTGGCTATTAAAGAGTATAAAAAATGTCTGCCTTATTCGGAAAACAGGGAAGATATATATGCTAATATAGCATTCGAATATGAGAATCTGAATGACTATCCGAAAGCCATTAAAAACCTGAAAAAGGCACTTTCTATCAATCCTGAGTCAGAAAACCTGATACATGAAATTTCGTTCTTTTTTGAGATTACCGGAAGGGAAGAGGATGCTGTTAAGTTTTTTAATGAATTTCTGGATGAAAATCCGTATTCAAAAACAGCCTGGTTCAATTTGGGTATTTTCTATAATACGCTCGAACTATATGAAAAAGCTATTGAAGCTTACGAGTTTACGATTGCTATCGATGAAACCTTTGCCTCAGCGTATTTCAATATAGCCAACTCATATTCCGGCTTAAAACATTTCGATAAGTCGATCAGGTATTACAAAGAAACCTTTAAATATGAAGCTGAGGAGGCGATTACCCATTATTATATCGGCGAATCATACGAGAATATGGACAACATTCAAGAGGCATTGGTTCATTTCAACAAGGCTCTGGAACTGGATGATAAATTAGCCGAAGCATGGGCAGGTATCGGCAGGATGTTCATTAAAGAAGGGAATGACAAAACAGCGGTAAAATATTATGAAAAAGCCATTGAGCTGATGCCGCTGAATAATGATTTCAAATACGAGCTGGCGGTTCTGTCACTCAAACGCACATGGTTCGAAAAAGCAGAGAAATTGTTTGAAGACATTGTAGAGAACGACACGCAGTATATTGAAGCATGGGTAAACTATTCATACTCGGTGAGCATGAGTGATGGCTATGAGAAAGCCATTGAAATTATCGAGAGTGCCCTTACCAAGAATAAAGACGATGCCACCTTATGGTATCGCCTGGCAGCCTATCTGTACAAATCTGGAAAAGTAAAGCAGGCTTATTACTATATAGAAACAGCGCTGAAGCTGGATTTCAATAAGCATACGGAATTGCTGGATTTTATGCCGGAACTTAACCATGAATCCCGGTTTGTTGAGTTACTGGGTATTTACAAAGGCTCAGAATAATTTTCAAATTGATAACTATGCCGGAATTAAATTATGCACAGCTGATACAGCAGCAAAAGTCCTATTTCCTGACGGGAGAAACAAAAACGATCGCCTTCCGAAGGAAACAACTTAAAAAGTTAAGAGATGCCGTATTACGTAACGAAGAGCTGATTTACGAAGCCTTATACAAAGACCTGCACAAATCGAAGTTTGAAGCCTACGCCACCGAGATTGGGTTTGTACTGGAAGAGCTGACATATCACATAAAACATGTGAAAAAGTGGGCGAAACCAAAGAGAGTAAGGACCCCGTTAACCAGCTTTCCGGCTTCCAGTTACCAGACCTGCGATCCTAAAGGAAATGTGTTGATCATGGCACCATGGAATTATCCGTTTCAGTTAACTCTGGTTCCATTGATTGGTGCTGTTTCTGCCGGCAATACGGCGGTGATCAAACCTTCTGAGATCTCTATACATACGGCTCAGGTGATCGAAAAGATCATCAGCGAAACTTTTGATGAAAAACACCTGCAGGTTATCATCGGAGGTGCTAAAGAAGCACAGGAATTATTGCAGCAGGATTTTGATCATATTTTTTTTACCGGAAGCGGGCGAATAGGCAGAATTGTACTTGAATCGGCAGCTTCGAGACTAATTCCCGTAACGCTGGAACTGGGAGGTAAAAGCCCATGCATTGTGGATGAAGACGTGCATGTTAAACTGACAGCCCGACGTATTATCTGGGGGAAACTGATCAATGCAGGTCAAACATGTATCGCGCCCAATTGTTTGATTGTCCACGAAAAAATAAAAGACAAACTGTTGCCCGAACTTGTAAACGCTATAAAGAAGTTTTATGGTGAAAATATACAGACAAACAAGGAATACCCAAGGATCATTAACCGTGCAAATATGGAGCGATTGATCGGGATGATGGAGGGAAGTAAGGTGTATTGGGGTGGACGTTATGATGTGGAAGAACTTTTCTTTGAGCCTACAATTATCGATGAAGCATGTCTCAATCTGCCGGTAATGCAGTCGGAAATTTTCGGTCCTATATTGCCTGTTCTAACTTATGAAAACATGGAGGAATTGATAAGGAAGCTCAGGGAATGTCCAAATCCGCTGGCATTGTACTATTTCTCCAACAATAAAGAAAATATCAGAAAAATACTGAATGTGATCCCTGCCGGTGGTGTAACCATCAACGATACACTGATGCATTTTGCCAACAATAGTCTGCCTTTTGGCGGAACAGGAAACAGCGGTATGGGGAAATACCATGGGAAACATTCTTTCGATGTATTCTCTAATGAGAAACCGGTGGTTTACCGCGGCACATGGCTTGATATACCGATAAGGTATGCGCCGTTCAGGAATAAAATAAAAATAATTAAAAAACTGATGTGATCAAATGAAGGAATACGTTATTGTTTTTTTAAAAGGCATGGGCATGGGCATTGCCAATATCATACCGGGTGTGTCCGGCGGAACGATTGCTTTGATCACAGGTATTTTCGAACGCCTTATTTTTGCGCTGAAATCATTTGATCTGACGGCTGCTAAACTGTTCTTCACGGGTAAATGGAAAGCTTTTTCTGAATATACCGATTTCTACTTTCTGGTAGCCGTATTTTCCGGAGCGCTGATAGCTATAGTTCTGCTGGCAAGGATTTTCGGTTTTTTATTCGAGCATTACCCGGTGTACATCTGGTCTTTCTTTTTCGGCCTGATACTGGCTTCGGTTTACTTTGTAGGTAAAACGGTGGACAGGTGGCGATTTACGGTTTATTTGTTTTTCCTGATTGGAACAGCCATCGCCCTGATGTTTACGTTCCTTACACCGGCTACACAAAACGATAACTTCTGGTACCTGATCCTATGTGGTGTAGTGGCTGTCTGCTCTATGATCCTGCCCGGGCTGTCCGGCTCGTTTGTGCTCATCCTGATGGGTAACTACCAACTGGTAGCAATTGACGCCATCAACAACCGTGATCTGGCTGTGTTGTTCCCGGTTTTAATCGGCGTAGTGGTGGGTCTGATCAGTTTTGCACATTTACTTTCGTGGGTGTTTAAAAAATTCAGGGACCAGACCATCGCAGCTTTGACGGGGTTTATCCTGGGGTCGCTCGGCATCATTTGGCCGTGGAAGAATCCGATAGAACAAACTTTCGGCGAAAAAGTTAAAGTAATCGGATATGATTATTTCCTGCCTCACCTCAATACGGAGTTTTTTATCGCTGTTGTGATCATGGTTGTGGGTGTGGCTGCCATCTGGTGGATGGAAAGCAATGCAGATATGGTAGAAAAGCCACAAAAGGATAAATAATGAAAACTTACGGACTGATCGGTAAGAAACTTTCTCACTCGTTTTCTCAGACTTATTTTGACGAGAAATTTGAAAGTCTGGGCATTGAAGCGAAGTATTTTCTTTTTGAAGTAGGGGATGTCAGTGAGGTGAAAGAGATTATCCGCAGCCATCCGGAACTTGTGGGACTAAATGTGACCATTCCATATAAGGAAGATATTCTTAGCATTGTTGATGAAGTTGATCCGGTGGCACAGGCCGTAGGTTCGGTTAATACCCTGAAAATTTACAGGGCAGGAGAGGAACCACTTGTTCATGCTTTCAACACGGATGTCATCGGATTTGAAAAAACTTTGTCGCCGTTAACGGAAGACAGGAACAGTTTATCAGCCCTGGTACTCGGAACAGGCGGTGCAGCCAAAGCAGTGGTTTATGTATTGCAGAAGTTACGGATACCGTTCCGTTGTGTAAGCCGAAACCCTGTTGAAAATCAATTGGGTTATTCTGATCTGACGGAAGAGCTTATCTTAGAACATGGTTTAATCATCAACACAACACCTGTGGGGATGTATCCGCAGGCAGATGTTGCTCCGGAGATACCTTATTCATTTTTGACCAGGGATCATATTTTATACGACCTGATTTACAATCCTGCAGAAACCATTTTCCTGAGAAAGGGACGTGAAAAAGGATGTGTTACGATGAACGGCCAACGCATGCTGGAACTTCAGGCAGATGCTTCGTGGGAGATATGGAAAGACTGATCGAATTTCAGATTGTTAAAAAAAGAGCTTTATCTATTTAATCAGTGCAAATCAGCCTGATCTGCGTTATCCGTGTTCCACTGAATAGCACACAGATGACACAGATTAAACGGATAATCGCAGAGGTATTTGTTCTCATATTGGTATTCTTACCAACAGATCATTAATTCTCATAACTCCTTTTCCTTCACATCAATCACCGGCTCCTCATAATCAGATACCGGCAGGCAGGCACATAAATTCCTGTCACCAAAGGCGTCATCAATTTTACCCACAGGTGGGAAATATTTGTTATCACGAACCCAGGGTAATGGATATGCCGCTTCCTCGCGGCTGTATGGGAACGCAAACTCATCCGCAATAACAATTTCTGCTGTATGCGGTGCGTTGGTAACGAGATTGTTCTTTTTCTCGGCCATACCTTCTTCCACTGCTTTGATTTCTTCCCTGATCGTTTTCATAGCTTCAACAAAATAGCTCAGTTCACTTAATGACTCACTTTCTGTGGGCTCTACCATCAGTGTGCCGTGAACAGGGAAAGCAACAGTAGGGGCATGGAAGCCATAGTCCATCATCCGTTTGGCAATATCCACCACCGTGATACCGGCTGTTTTACTGAACTGGTTGCAGTCGGGAATCATCTCGTGACCTACACGACCATTTTTACC
>QMPO01000061.1 GCA_003648625.1 Bacteroidota bacterium | reverse complement strand
TGCGGAAAAAACAATACTTCCTGAATACCGGGCTGGTTGGTCAGGATCATCACCAGCCTGTCGATACCGATACCCATGCCCGAAGTTGGGGGCATGCCGTATTCGAGTGCCCGCAAAAAATCCTGGTCGATGAACATTGCTTCATCATCGCCCTTTTCAGCCAGTTTCATTTGCTCCTCAAACCTTCTTCTTTGATCAATCGGATCGTTCAATTCAGTGTAGGCATTGGCCAGCTCTTTCCCGTTAACCATTAGTTCGAAACGCTCTGTCAGGTCAGGATTTTCCCGGTGACGTTTGCACAACGGTGACATTTCCACGGGGTAATCCGTAATAAACGTTGGCTGAATGAAATACGACTCACATTTTTCACCGAAAATTTCATCAATAAGTTTTCCTTTGCCCATCGATGGGTCGGTTTCAATACCCAGTTTTTTACAGGTAGTCCGCAGTTCATCTTCGCTCATATTACTTACGTCAAAACCTGTAAATTCTTCAATAGCACCCAGTATTGTCTGCCGTTTAAAAGGTGTTTTAAAATCTATTTTATGCTCACCTACCTGTACTTCGGTTGTACCATACAGATCAAGTGTGATTTTCTCTATCATGGTTTCGGTAAGCTCCATCATCCATAAATAGTCTTTGTAGGCCACGTACAATTCCATTTGCGTAAATTCCGGATTATGGAACCGGTCCATTCCTTCGTTTCGGAAATCCTTGGCAAATTCGTACACACCCTCGTATCCGCCTACAATCAGACGTTTGAGGTACAATTCATTGGCAATACGCAGGTAAAGCGGAATATTCAATGCATTGTGGTGGGTAACAAAAGGTTTTGCAGCAGCGCCACCGGGTATGGCTTGCAGAATAGGGGTTTCCACTTCGAGGTAACCTTTATCGTTCAGAAAATCACGCATCGAACGAATAATCTGCGCCCTTTTTATAAATGTCTCCTTTACGTGATCGTTAACAATCAGGTCGACATAACGCTGGCGGTAACGTTGATCAGGATCAGTAAACGCATCGTATATTTTTCCGTCTTTTTCTTTTACAACAGGCAGCGGCTTTAACGATTTGGACAGAACGGTAAATTCTTTTACATGCACCGTTATCTCACCCATCTTAGTGACGAAAACATACCCTTTTACACCAATAATATCGCCTATATCCAGCAAGCGTTTGAAAACAATGTTATACATGGTTTTGTCTTCTCCCGGACAGATATCATCACGTTTAAAATACAACTGAATTCTCCCTGTATGGTCTTTTAGTTCGGCAAAAGCAGCAGCGCCCATGATCCGGCGACTCATAATCCTTCCGGCAATGCTTACATCCTGGTAAAGGGAATCGTCTTGCGGGAATTTCTCCAGAATTTCTGCAGCAGTGGCATTAACATTATATCCTGCTTGCGGGTAGGGATTGATACCTAATTTTATTAATTCGTTCAGTGCTTCGCGTCGCACCTGTTCCTGTTCGCTAAATTGCATGTACGTATAAATAAGTTTTTGCAAAGATATTTAAATCGACACAAAAAAGGCCGCCCTTTCGGACAGCCTCAATATATTTTGTTTAACCGGTTTATTTTCGGATAACTACTTTCTTCTCTGTTATTCCGGTTTCTCCAAGTACAAAAATATTGTAAACACCGCTTGAGAATTGACTCAGGTCAATTTGCAGGTTGTATTCTTTCAGGATATTTATATCATTTGACTGATAAACAATTTGTCCGGTCAGATTCATGACACGTACGGATACCAACTGAGCCGAACGCACGTGGAGATCAACATTGACTATGCCGTTGCTTGGATTTGGAAACACACTTATATCAACCAGTTGGGAATTTTCATCAATGGAGGTACAGTCTTTAATCTCTACTGTTATTTCCCCATCGTTTTCGCAACCCGCCTCCGAAGTTACCAGTACAGAAAATACATGGCTTCCATATTCATAATCTTCAGCATTTACAGTTATTGTCTGTGTCATTTCCCCGGTTGACCACAGGTAAGTTGCTCCCGGGTTTCCGGCATTCAGCGTCATAACCGAATTATGACAGATAATTGTATCCGCCCCTAATTCAACTACAGGCAGCGTTGCAAAATTGATCGTTACCGTATCGGATGCAGTACAAGAAGTCTCATTAGTAACTTCCACCCAGTAGGCGTTTTCGCCTTCTCCGTTAACCGTTATGGTTTGAGAAGTTTCTCCGGTTGACCACAGGTAAATTGCCCCCGGGTTTCCGGCATCTAACTCATATTCATTCTCACCACACAAAACCTGGTCATCACCAAGGTTTACTTCCGGAACAGCGTACACGGTTATTTCTACGGTATCCGACAGTGTAACCGGTCCGTCATTTACCGAAACAATATATTGCGTATTAACTTCAGGAAACACCGCGGGGCTTTCTTCATCCGACTCAAATCCTTCAGGAATAGAAGTCCAGTGGTAAGTTAATGTACCCGAACCCCCGGTAGTTTCCACTATCAGCTGAGTTTCATCGCCAGAGCAGATTTCGAGCCAACTGGCAGTAGCAGACACTTGCAGGTCTGTCACATGCATGGTAACCGGAATAGTGACCAGACTATTATTTATATCATTTGTGATGAGCTTCATATCATCTGTGTAAGTTCCGGTTTCCATACCCTCCGCATTAAATATCAGGTTGACTATCGTTGAATCGCCAACAGCTACAACGCCTTCTTCCGGATCCAGAGTGATCCAGTCTGCGAGATAGAGCTTATAATCCTCAGTCTCGCCGTATTCAGTATCTCCGTATGCCGATAACGGACCCGGTCCTGCAAGGCGGACACGCATCCCTGTAGCACCCTGTAACATACCCCTGTCCGGAGTGATTGTTCCGGTAAATTTACTCCCTGTCCAGGTTAAAGTTACAGCCTGTTCATCAAACACTCCGTTTTGATCCCAGTCAACCCAAACAGCGCACTGGTCACCATCATAAGGATTTCCGTTGAATACGTTAATTTCGTAAGTTTGGTCGGGTTCTAACGAAGTGGCATATCCGGTGTAATCAGCATAGCCCTCCCAACCCGAACTGTTGCTTAGTGAATTAAAAATAACATTACTGATATATTCATCTCCGCCACCGCTAGCTTTTTGATAATGGGGAAGGGGTGCTTTATCAAAATGATCAGATAATAAAAATTCCAGCTCCAGCTCCCCGTTGTTCTTAATTTTCATTTGCTGAACAACCGAATCTTCAATAAACACCGTAGCAACATAGGCATCCGGGATCACTTCAATGGAAGCCGTCCCCCACTGTGTATCATACACATCGGGTGCCGACTCGCCTGTATCACCATAAGAAGCTGAAACCTTATAGGTATAATACCCATATTCAGGTAATTGATCCGCAAAGTTTTCTTCAGCAGACGTGCCAATCAATTCGTCATTTCTATAGATGTTAAAATGTTCAAAGCCGTTAGTTACATTAAAGTCCCAGCTTAAATCAGCAGCTCCATTCTCCTGGTTCACAGCCACCTGTAAATTATAGGGCGATTGGATGTCTATAGTTTCAAACACGGAAACGTATGTCATTACTTCTCCGGTACGGTTGTCTGTCCAGCAGGGATAAACAAGGCCGTCCAGAGCCGCGATACTTAAATAATCGCCCATGTATCCGGAAGCAAACCCCGGAATTGGTGAGGGTGTAAAGGAAACATCACTTACTTTGAAATCTTCCCATTCTTCGCCTGCTGTGGTTGAAACAGCTACCCACGCTTCCGCCTGGTTGGCGTTTGTGTTTCGGTTGTCGTAAAATATAACACTGAGGATGCCGTTGGAAGCATCGCAGGCAATCCAGGGCAGATAATGGCATTTTCCCTGGCCAATTTCATCCTGGTTAATACGAACCGGATCCGACCAGGAAATACCTTCATCCGTTGATTTGATCATATAAATATCTCTGTCTGATCCGGAATTTTGCCCCGGAACACCCACATTTGTCCATACAACATATATGTTTCCGCTGTTAGGCCCGTCACTAACATCAACCGCCATAGCAGGAAATGAATTAACCCGCATATTTTGGGGTACGCCAGAATTTCTGATGCCGCGTATGTTGGTAATGATTCTCACAGAAGGTTCCCATGATTCGCCGCCATCCAGTGATTTGGCAAAACCAATTGCTTTTTCGTCCTGAGGCCAGCCATCGTAAATTGCCCAGACGGCATATACCTCTCCATTCGGTCCGGTACTCAGATTAACACCCTGGTTGTGGCTTCCCGCATTCACTTCGTTGCTGATGTTGATTTTAGCGTCCCATGTTTCACCGTTGTCAGTAGAACGTTGCACAACAATATCGTTACTGTTTCCGCCGGCAAATTCAACCCATGAGTTATACAGGTAGTTTTCATAAGGACTACCTTCTTTGGTATCGATCCACAGGTGATTTTTGTCAGTAGAACTCAGGCTTGTCACAATCTTTTTTGTCCAGGTATTTCCCTGGTCATCGGAATACGAAACACCTTGCCCTCCACCGGAAGCAATAAATCCGACATACCATCGTCCGTCCGTACCAATGCTTGTTGTTGGATCACCACTATTATAGCCGCCGGCGCCTTGTACCGAACCGTCAAAGGTTTCGGCACCATCGAATGTGTATAAACCGTCAGCGCCGTAAAAGCTACTGCTAAGAGGTCCTGAGTTATTTGAGTTCAGGGCAGTTAATTTATCATTCGGGTCAATAAAAATGGAGTTCTCACTTTGCCTTGAATTTGACGGTGCAACAGCAACATCAGGAGAGTCATCGGTTATCACCGAATAAGCAGTAATTTTACTGCCCGTAAAAACAGCTGGTTCAATTTCTGCAACCGGATTTAAAACAGCCAGGCCCTGCTCGGCCATTCTTTTCCAATATCCGTTATTGTCAATGCGAGTATCTACCAATGCCCGTCGCTCACGGTCTGATTTAGAGCTATCGCTATTGGCCCATTGCAAGCCAATGGTAGTTATAACAATAAGTGTTACAACCAGAAAAAGTAATGTTTGTTTCATGTGTAATTTGTTAAGATGTTAATTTTAAAGGAATAAAACGCGGTAAAAATAATATAAATAATGTAAATAGTTTGTTAAATGAAAAACCAATGTGAAATAACAGCTTATTCTTTCGGAATAAGATTTCTGTAATCTTCAAACCGTATAAAGATTTCATTCACAAAATCATAGGTTTCTTTTCCCCGTACATAGCCGTAATAAACCACCGGATCGTGATAGTAATATTTATCTGATAAATTAAGCATAAAAAAATCGACATTACCCGTCCAGATGTTGGGATCCTTCCCATATTTTTCAGCAAGGCGGCGGGCATCAAAAACATGGGCAATTCCTGCATTATAGGAAGCCATTACAAATTTTATCCGCTCAACGGAATCGGTAATATCTTCGGGAAGTTGCTTGTCAAGATGCTTTAAATATCTGGTTCCGGCAATTATTTGCTGGTACGCAGTTGCCGTTGTATCAAGTCCGTATTTTTCCAGTGTTGAGGGCATCATTTGCATTAAACCGTAAGCCCCCACCCACGACCGCACATTCGGTTTAAATTCCGATTCCTGATAAATTAAAGAAGCCAGCAGGCGCCAGTCCCAGCCGACCAGTTTCCCTGCTTCTTTAATATATTCGTCATAGGGAGACAAATGGTTGCCACTAAACGAATTATACCTGCTCTGCGCAATACGTTTTGTACGGATATTTTTAAAATATTTATTGTAAACGAGTCGTGATTTTATGGATTTTAAGTAACCGGCAAGCCAGGAGTTAATGGTATCAGTAAGTCCCGTCTGTCCCTTTTTGGCTGCCCACGCAATTTTTTGAGGAAAACTCAAGGGTGTTTTTATGTCAATGTTAGGATAGTATTTGGAATTTACCAGGGCTATATGTTCATCGGCAACAGTGTAATCAATTTCTTTATTGGCAACTGCTTCAATCAGTTCCTCCACATCCTTGTCTTCCTGAATAATGATAATCGTATCTCCGATTTCATCCGCCAGTGTGGCAAGCCGGCTCGCAAAGATGGTTCCTTTTTGAACATAAATAGTTTTACCGGCAAGGTCTATCTGGTTTCTTATCAGATGCGACTCAATTTCATCGGCAGTGGCCATTTGCAGATATTTATCAGGCTTTCGTTGTACCAGCACCTGATGTGTGGTCATGATGGGTTCGGTAAATTCAAACACTTTCGCCCGGTCATTGGTCACCGTAAGACCCATGGCCAGCAAGTCGGCTTCACCATTGTTCAGCATGTCAATACTTTTTTCCAGATCTTTTTCTGTCACCATTTCCAGTTCAACACCTAAAAATGTAGTAAAATCTTTCAGCATTTCATATTGGTACCCGATGGTCTCACCCCTGTAAATAAGGTAGGTTACAGAACCGTAGTCGGTAACGGCTTTCAGTTTTTTCCTTTGTAATACACTGTCGAGCACCCGGTTTTCATCAGAATGTTCTTTTCCTGATACAGAAGGTGTGTGTTGTGGCCCGCAGGCAATAAGAAAAGACAGAAAAAATAATAAAACAAAGATTAACTGTTTCATCGGTTATATAATAAGCACGGCCAATTTACAAAAAAAATAAGGCAACCTTTTCAATAAAGTTCTATTAGATCAGATAAAGGGAATCTCAACTTAAATTGATTTACTACTTTTGATGCCAATTATCATTTTTTCCATAAAAATAAATTACTATGATTAAAAAACTTCTCTTATTTGTATTACTCTCTGTAACTGTTTCTTTGTTTGCTCAGAAGAATTCGGAATATCGTCCGGTAACAGATGATCTGATGGCCTATTTAAATGAGCGCTCCGATAAGGAACTTGTACGGATCAATATAAGGTTAAAAGACCAGTATGATATACAGTCATTAAGCGGTAAACTTGCTGTGCTTGACTATGCTCAAAAAAGAGAACTGGTTGTTAGTGAACTGAAAACATTCAGCCAAAATGCGCAGGCCGATTTATTGAATTATCTTGAAAGTAAATCATATTATAGCGAAGCAGAGATTATTCATCGTTTCTGGATTGCCAATGTAGTAAGCTGTATGGCCAGTGAAAGTGTAATTTATGAACTGGCTTCGCGGTCAGATATTGCACGCATTGATATAGACGAGGAAAGAAACCTGTTAATTAACGAACCTGTTTCAGAATTAGTAGCTTCTGATCCTGTAAAAGGTGTTGATGAAATAACCTATAATGTGAATATAGTAAATGCGCCTGCCGTATGGGCGCTTGGTTTTACCGGAGAAGGTGTTATTGTTGCTGTTATTGATACAGGTGTGAATTACAACCATGAGGATCTTTCCGATCATATGTGGGAAGATCCGGTTTATCCGAACCACGGCTGGGATTTTTATAATAACGATGACGATCCGATGGACGGACAAAGTCATGGAACACATTGTGCCGGAACCGTTGCAGGCGATGGAACGGCAGGCTCTCAAACCGGAATCGCACCCGATGCAACCATCATGGCTTTAAAAGTTTTGGGTGATGATGGAAACGGGTCCGAATCAGGCGTGTGGCAGGGTATTGAATTTGCCGTTGATCATGGCGCCAATGTAATCTCCATGTCGCTCGGCTGGCAACACAACTGGGATCCTGACAGACCAACCTGGAGAACAACTTATGATAATGCACTGGCCGCCGGTATGATTGCTTCTGTGGCAGCGGGTAACGAAGGAGGAAGTACCACGAACCCTGACGATGTGCGCACACCCGGTGATTGCCCTCCACCGTGGTTGAATCCCGAACAGACATTGACGGGCGGTATATCAGCGGTTGTATGTATCGGCGCTACAGATGCCAGTGATAATATTGCCAGCTTTTCAAGTCGCGGACCTTCTTCATGGGAAGATATTGATCCGTTTAACGATTATCCGTTTGATCCTGAAATGGGTCTGTTACGTCCCGATGTATCCGCACCGGGAGTGGACGTTAAATCGTGTGATGCCTTTAATACCAGCGGCTATTCGTTCAAAAGCGGAACCTCAATGGCAACACCTTGCGTAGCTGGTGTGATGGCTCTGTTGTTGTCAAAAAATATCAATGCCGAACCTGCCGATATTTCTATGGCACTGGAAACAACAGCGCTTGACCTTGGCGCTGCCGGGAAAGACAATGTATTTGGAGCCGGAAGGGTTGACGTACTTGAAGCTATCAATAATATAAATTATCCCGGTCCCGTATACAGTAGCCATAATATTAATGACGACAATGGAAACGGAGAGGTAGAATCGGGGGAAAGCGTTTTATTAACAATTGAAATGTATAATGGCAGTGAAGATCCTTATAACAATGTGGATGTAACCATATCTTCCGAATCGCCATACATCACTATTACTGACGACAATGAAAATTATGGCGATTTCACACCGGATGAATATAAAAGTGTTACGGATGGCTTTGCCTTTGATGTTACGGAAGGTACACCGGGAACAGAAATAATCAGAATTGATGTGGAATCAACAGACGGAACTGAAACATGGTTCAGCCATTTTAACATAATAACTTATGGTCCTTATCTGGCATTTGGCAGTCTTGTAGTGGACGATGCGTTGGGTGGTAACGGTAATGGCAGGCTGGATCCGGGAGAGACAGCCGACTTAATTATGACCGTACATAATTACGGACAAGCTGATATCGCGGATGTTGAAGTTAATCTGGATATACCAGAGGAACTGGTAACAGTAATCAACGGCCAGCAAATACTACCCTTAGTGATGTCCGAAAACTCGGAACCGGCTGTATTTTCCGTGCAGGTTGCTGATGACGCCACTGTAGGCAGCGCTGTAACATGTGATTTTGACATGCAAAGCGGTGTCTTTAATGCTGTAACAAGTGTTAACCTGACCATCGGACTTATTGTTGAAGACTGGGAAAGTGATTCGTTCGACCAGTTTAACTGGGCTTTTTCCGGAAATACCGATTGGGTGATAAGCGATGAAGACCCTTATGAGGGGTTGTATTGTAGCCAGTCGGGAGCAATTACACATAATCAGACAAGCTCCATGGTTTTATCTTATACACCATCGGTTGACGACAGCATCTCATTCTATAAAACTGTTTCTTCCGAATCGTCTTACGATTACCTGCGTTTTTATATAGATGACATACTGCAGGATGAATGGTCGGGTGAAGTTGACTGGAGTCGCTCGGTTTACCCGGTTTCAGCTGGTCCGCACACGTTTAAATGGGAATATTATAAAGATGGCTCTGTGAGTAACGGAGACGACCGTGGCCGGGTGGACTTTATTGTCCTTCCTCCCGCCTTATTTCCCTCGGCAAATGCCGGTGAAAACGCAAGTATTTGTTCTGATGAAACATTTACACCGGAAGCTTCAGCTTCAGACTATAACAGCCTTGAATGGACCACCTCCGGAGACGGAAGCTTTGATGATGAAACTATTTTAGATCCGGTATATACACCAGGAACAACAGATATTGAAAACGGTGAAGTCACGCTAACATTGACGGCTTACGGCGACAATGGTAACACATCAAGTAGCATGAGCCTGGAAATTTTGGAAACAGCAAATACTCCTGATATCCCTGAAGGAGATATTGAATTATGTCTGGGGACAGAAGAATCGACTTACACAACCAATCCAACAGACGGTTATACATACGAATGGGTGATAACTCCCAATGAAGCAGGAAACACAACCAGTGATTCAGCTACAGCTATAGTAACCTGGAGCGAAACATTTACAGGTGAAGTTTACATACAGGTTCGGGCAATAAATACATGTGGCGTAAGCGACCTGTCAGAAGCAGCAACTATCATGGTGTACAGTAACCCTGCTGTTGATCTGGGAGAAGATACAGAAGCCTGTATCGGAATGACCATCACGCTGGATGCAGGTAACGAAGGGGCCGAATATCTTTGGTCGACCGGAGAAACCACACAAACAATAGAAGTGGATACTACGGGTATGGATGAAAGTAATAATGTAACCGTTTCCGTGCTGGTGACAGATGCAAACGGATGCTCGACAGAAGATGAAATTACAATTCATTTCCTGGATTGCTCGGGTATTGGAGAAAACACCACATTGTCGGATATGCGTATTTTCCCGAATCCGAATAACGGCATATTTACCATTCAAATGAATGTTTCCGATGAACAGGACCTGACGATAGAATTACTGAATGTTACAGGTAAGGTTGTTTATACTGAAAAGCTTCATGTAACCAAAGGTCAATTCTCGAAAACCATAGATGTACAGCACCTGAACAGCCAGATGTATTACTTAAGACTGAGTAACGGAAAAGGAACTGTTAGCAGAAAGCTGATTATTGAATAATAAGTTTGAAAAAGTTTTTTAAGGAAGCTATCTCAAAAGTCTTAGTGATACTTTGTGTTAGCCTTTGTGCTTCTTTGTGGTAAAATAAATGGCTGAACCACAAAGGGTCACAAAGTGCACACTAAGTTCTGCAAAGTAAATTCAGGTTGATTTGTGATTATTTCAACTTTTGAGACAGCCTCCTTTTTTTTTGACAGTCTCTGTTTTTGCTAATACACCCAACCCATAATGCCCATACCTATTATATTAAGTATAACGGGAACGGAATAGATCACAACGAGGGTGATCCATTTGGCTTTCATCGTTTTGCGGGTGATAATGAACCAGGCCCCCAGGTAAAACGTCAGGTAGCCGAAAAGGAAGATCAGGATGATACCACCAAACGAACGTTCCCAGAAGGGATATTCCCAGATGAGCAGGCCCCCTTTATTTAAGAACCATTCGATGAACACGCTGAAAGCCGAGTAGCCGATGGCCCAGAACAACGGATTGGGCAGGCCCAGTATTTTTTTCTTTTTATCCTCTTCGAGGGTATGGTACCAGGCAATACCTGCCAGCAGGAACATAAACATGATCTCGATATTCCAGCCCACCATGGTACGTAATGCTGTGTCGCCGGGGGCTGTCCAGAAAGCGGACCGGTCTGTCAGTACCAGCACCCAGCCATTCCAGGTTTCGTTGAAAAAGTCGATGCCGAAAACGGTCAATCCCGCAAAAACGGCATCAAGGTTTCCGGTTTTTCTTCCTTCTTTTATCTCTTTAACATAAATGTAAATGACCATGGCAAGAAGTGGAATGACATACCATTTCAGCATGGTCAGGTCTCTGATGGTGCTCAAAGCTTTTAAGGATGCTTCAGTCATTGTTGGTTGTTTTAAGGTTATAAGTTGTGAAATGTTCACAGCATGAAATTACGATAACTTTTACAGAAAAGTACAAAACCAACCGATAAATGTTATTTAATTAAATTTCTATGCTCCTTTGACACACAGGCGAAAGCAGAGAAGAATCCGCTTTCCGGGCTAAATAGGGAGGCGGCTGCGGAACTTTTTTGTAATTTAGTCAGCATTCTGTTAATCAAACAAAAAATGTGCTAATTGCACATACGTTTGGGTGTTATTCGGTACTTTTATGACGGATAAAAGGAGTTACCAAACATTTAACTACTCCCCATCTTTAGACAACTATTTTGCAAAAATAAGTTAGATTTTCTTTTTCGCTTAATCGAATTAGAAGAAAATCTAAGCAGCCTGTTTGAATAC
>QMPO01000060.1 GCA_003648625.1 Bacteroidota bacterium | reverse complement strand
GTTCAAAACTGTAAGGCTTGTAAGATTTATAATACAATTCATCTATATGTATTCTGACAGAACTGATTTAAAAAAGATGCATTATATAGTGATAAATAATAAAGCATGAAAGCACAACAAAGGCTATACGTAATTTGGGTAACGTGCTATTATTGAATCTTTTAGTATTGAGTGAAATTAGTAGTAAATTTAAAATTAATCGTTTCAAAATCCCAAACTACGCATATTCAAACCATTCTGCGTCATTAGATACAGATATAATACAGATAACATTTGGATAATTCATAAAATCAATATACTTTTACATTCAGATAATATATAGATACTTTATGGATAAATATTTAAATAAGTTGTATTTTGATTTCTTAACGAACCAAAAAATACTCAATCTGATTGCAAAAACTGATTTGTATAAAGGAAAATGGAATATAATTGAACGACAGGAAAACACATATTTGAAAGAATTAAGAAAGATTGCAACGATTGAAAGTATCGGTTCATCAACAAGAATTGAAGGAGGGACATTAACAGATAAAGAAATTGAAGAATTGCTTGCAAATGTAAAGATAACCGAACTAAAAACAAGGGACCAACAAGAAGTTGTAGGTTATTATGACACGCTTGAACTTATTTATGAAAACTTTGGCAACATTAAACTAACCGAAAATTACATTAAACAATTACATCAAAATTTGTTAAGGCACAGCGATAAAGACACTCGCCACAGAGGACAATATAAATCATTATCTAACAAAGTTGTAGCGAATTATCCGGGCGGAATACAAAAAGTAATATTGAACACAACGGATGTTCATCTTGTTGAAAGTGAAATGAATTATTTAATTAATTGGACAAATGAACAGCTTGAAAAAAAGGAAATTCACCCGTTAATTGTTATTCCTCATTTTGTCTATGAATTTTTGTCAATCCATCCATTTCAAGACGGAAATGGTAGATTGTCAAGATTATTGACCACACTTTTGTTACTGCAGAATGAATATATGTTTATTCAATATGTATCTTTTGAAAATCTTATTGAAAAGTCAAAAAAAGAATATTACCAAGCTCTAATGGAAGGACAAAAAAACAGGAACAAAGAAAATGAAAGCATATCAAAATGGACACTGTTCTTTCTTGAAAAATTGAATGAATTAACTCAAAAACTTGATGCAAAATATGATATTTTCAAAACAAAAGGTGGATATTTAAATGAACGCCAAAAAGAAATAAAAGAATATATCAAGAAAAATCAACCGCTAAAAATATCTGACATAGCAAAGAAATTTGAAAAAATAAACATAAATACAATAAAAAAGGATTTGCAATATATGAAACGAGAGAAAGGAATTAAAACAATAGGAAAAGGGAAAGGAACTGTATATTTTGTAGATGATGATAAAAAATAACGAACGCAGAACAATGCATATAAGGCATTGGGCGATAATCGGTTAAATTGATATTTATGTATATAAATAAACGGCATAGTAAATTAAAAAGTTGGAGCTTTGAAAATGGGTAATGGAATCTGGAGGGTATTTTATAGAAACGTATTTTTAGGATACTTTGACGAAAATGAATTAAGAACAAAAGAAATATCAGTAAGGTTAGAAACTAATTTAGTGTAAAGTCTAATCTATAACTTTTGTAAACGATGTATCTTAACGAACAGGCTAAATCGAGTTAGTAGAGATAAATAAAGCGTAACCTAAATAATTATAGATCAAAATAACTTAAATCTAAGTTCAAAATGAAAAGAAGTACAGTTAAATTAAACATTATTGCATTTTTACTATGCGCACTTTTTTCTATTAACCAGGTAATAGCCTGTTCAAGAGTTGTATACCAGGGTCCTAACGGAACAATTATTACAGGTCGAAATATGGACTGGAAAACAGAAATCCCTGCAAATCTTTGGGTTTTCCCAAGGGGCATGGAGCGAAACGGAGAAGTAGGAACAACCTCAATTAAATGGAAATCGAAATATGGTAGTGTAGTTGCAAGTTCATGGGATATAGCTGCCTCTGATGGAATGAATGAAAAGGGACTTGTAGGTAATTTATTATGGCTATCCGAATCTGAATATCCTGAATTTGAAGAGGACAAAGACAAACAAGGATTGTCAATATCGTTGTGGCTACAATATGTATTAGATAATTTTGCAACTGTAGCAGAAGCCGTTACAGCACTTAGCAAAGAGGAATTTGTAGTGGTTTCTTTTAATCTTCCCGGTTCTGATAGATTCACAACTCTTCACTTGTCTCTTTCAGATAAAACAGGTGACAATGCAATTTTTGAATACATTAATGGTAAACTTGTTATACATCATGACAAGTCATATACCGTAATGACAAATTCTCCAATTTTTGAAGAACAATTAGCAATAAATACTTACTGGAAAGATATTCCGGGTACAATAATGCTTCCGGGTACAAACCGTGCAGCCGACCGATTTGTAAGAGCATCATTCTACATAAATGCAGTACCAAAAACCGATAGCATTAAAATTGCTATTCCAACAGTGTTCAGTGTTATCAGAAATGTTTCGGTTCCTTTTGGTATCTCAACACCTGACCAGCCAAATATCTCATCAACCCGATGGAGAACTGTAGCAGACCATAAAAATTTAGTGTATTATTTTGAAAACGTGCTTAATCCTAATGTTGTATACTTAGATTTCAAGAATATCGATTTTAGTGAAAAAGGGAAAGTAAAAAAACTTGATTTGGATAATAACGAAAACTATTCAGGAGAATCATCAAATCAATTGAAAGAAGCCGAACCTTTTAAATTCACAGGAATAGAATAAGTATTCCTTATACAAATCAACAAAAGCCCGAACCGCTAACAAAGAACTGAGCTAAAATCCAAAGAGGGTGTAAACTAAACTCTGTCCAACACGTAGAAACGTATTATGGACATAGAAAACGATGAAGAGCTTCAGAAGAAAGTTTTAGAACAACTCAAAAGTGGCAAATCCCTCTTTGGTAAAGACGGTGAAAGATTCTCAACTTAATAAGTTCTGATTTTTTAACTTCTTATAAAATCATGTGGGTAATCGGGCTTACGATTCTGAAAAGTTAAAACAGACTCTTTTTTAATTACACCATCCTCGATATTGACAGCCTTTTGAATGGTCGGATTTTTCATCCAACTTTCACGACCTCCTAAAATTGTTGGTAAATAACCAATTAGCGCTGCCGATATCGACCTTGAAGCACTTTCCCAGAGATAACTTGGCGTATGATCAACGGCATAATAGTCGATGTTATCAATCTTCAGAATCGGATTTTTAAAAGTTGTAGGCTTGGCAAAATAGAATCCCATACCTTCATCGCAACTTACATCAATAATCAAACTTCCTGATTTTAAAGCATCTTTTTCATCTTCTGTGACAAAATCGATTGGATTGTCAGTATCCTGATAGGTACCATTAATAATGATTTCAGATGCACTAATTAAATCGGATAAAGGCCGGACTGTGCCGTCATGTTCAATGGTTACCATTCTGGCCTCACCATTATTACCTTTACGAACACGAACATAATGAACATCTAAAATTTCTTCACGCACCTCATAATCCGGTCGTTGGATACAGATTGTAATATCTCTGAAACCATGAGCTTTAAGTGCATAAATAGCTCCGCGGCTCACTGCCCCGAAACTAAAAATAATTACTTTGCGCTGGTTACCATAATGACCATCAATACCCTTTAATTGCAGTGCATGAATAACGGCACAATAGCCTGCCATTTCATTATTCTTATAAAATGTATGTCTGCCTATATGCCCATCAGGAGACCAAACAAACATATCCTCAAAGGCAATTAACGTTAATTTTCGATCGATGGCAGTTTGTGTAATATCTACTTGCTGTGCGCTGTGCGGATAACCCCAAATGAATCCTCCTTCACGTATTTCTTGTAAATCTGCTATCACAGGTTTCGCAATAATTACCGAACCTATATCAGCCAATAATTCATGACGAGAAGCAACTCCTCCGGCCTGAGATACAAAAAAATCATCATCTAAATCAAAAGGTGCACCATATCCCTTTTCAAAAATTAATTGTTTCCTGATATCCTCCGGTATACGTGACAGATGTTCCGGATGAATTGGCACACGTTTTTCATCTTCTTTTCTTGAAGTTCCAATAACTCCTAAAGTTCGTTTTTTCATAAATTCTTCTATGCTAATTTTGTTATAAAACAAATTAATGTCGGCCCGACTATCCATAATTCAATGAGAAATAATTTGCTGGAATGAAAGATTTATTGTTAAAGCAGCAAAATGGAGTAACGACTGATTGAAATCAAAAATGGTATAAATCAACGGCAAAGATACGCTATTTTCTAAAAGATGCCTGAATTATAGAATTGACAGTAAAACAGTTAATAAAAAAACAGCCTGTAATACGCGCTCATACTGTATACTGCAATTAGTTGTAAATCTGCTGGTCGGCAGGCAGGTATAATGTTTATGCGTATTATTAAATTATATTTGTAAAAAGAAAGATACTTTAAATCAATGCGGCACGCAGCATAGCACCAAACGTTATTGAAGTAAGTCATCAACAGCACTTTAAATACCATTAAAAGACTGAAAAATGATATTGAATTACAAAACAGGCAACCTTCCGCCAAATTTTATTTATTTAGGAATAATGTTGTTGTGTATCGGTATTTGGAGAATGGTTGTTTTAGACTGGAAAGGGATCTTATTTTTCGTAATATCATTGCTATTGCTTTTTATAAAGTCGGGGATAATTATAGATACTGACAATAGAAGATTAAAAAAATATATCGGTTTTTTTGCAATTAAGAAAGGAGAATGGGAAAGTATAAAGTCAATAATTAATCTTCAAATTATAAAAACCAAAGAAACACAAGCAATGAGTGTTCTTTCTATTACCAGAACCGAAACTAATGACGTTTACAAACTCTTTTTGACCTTACCTGACAGGAATATTGAACTTATGTCAGGAGAAAAAGATAGTATCCTCAATAGAGCAGAAAAAATATCTTCATCGCTTCACGTATCATTGCACAATAAAACATAATAATGTGAAAAAAATAATGGGCGTTTTAATCATCTTAGGTTTAATAGGTTGCAATGCGAGAAATGATTGTTCCTATCATAAACCAATCGACATAAACATTAACTGGAAATTTTTAAACTTGAACGTAGCTAATTAAGGGAAGCTTTCATAACAGTTTTTTTTATTGCAATTTTCGGGCAGCAGGAAATAACATTTTTATTACCGCAGATAAATTTGTAAATTAGTGCCAATAAAAATCCCCAATCATGCTCTGGATCGAACTACTTATTTTTCTTGCATGTATTGTGATCGGTGCCCGTATAGGCGGTATAGGCATGGGTGTCATCGCCGGTATCGGGCTCATTATTTTTGTATTTCTCTTTCAGATGCCACCCGGCAGCCCTCCGGTTATCGTTCTGGGTATGATCCTGGCTGTAATCACAGCCCTTTCCACGATGGAAGCGGCAGGAGGACTTGACTATCTTGTCAGTGTGGCTGAGAAAGTGATGCGGAAAAATCCTAAAAGCATCACTTTTGTCGCCCCTTTTGTCACCTATATTCTGATCTTTGCTTCAGGTACGCAACACGTGATCTACGCGCTGCTACCTGTTATTGCGGAGATATCGAGGAAAGCAGGCGTTCGCCCGGAAAGGCCCATGTCCATAAGCGTTATTGCAGCCATGCACGGGCTGGTGGCATCGCCCATCTCTGCTGCCACGGTCGCACTTGTGGGTTCACTTGCCGGGCTGGATGTGACTCTGCCGCAAATCATGATGGTAACCATTCCCTCAACGCTGATCGCCGTATTTATCGGAGCTTTGTCCGTCTTGAAACGGGGAAAGAATCTTGCAGATGACCCGGTTTATCAGGAAAAACTAGCCAAAGGACTGCTTGCAGAAGAAACACAAAGCGAAAAAAAGGTACTCGAAGGCAAAGAACTTGCCCTGGCCAAAGGTTCGACCATTATGTTCTTTCTGGCAATTGTTGTTGTTGTCATCGTGGGAATGTTCCCCGGTTTGCGGCCAACATACGAAACCATCGTAAATGGCGCTGCTCAGACCGGACAGATCTCCATGGCAAAAACCATCATTATCCTGATGCTGGCAACCGCTGGAATAATCATGGTGTTCTTCAAAGCACAGCCGGGCAAAACCATTGCCGGAAAAACCATGAAAAGCGGGCTTGTGGCTCTGATCTCCATTCTCGGTATTTCCTGGCTCGGATCTTCGTTTTACGAAGCCAACCAGCTGGTGATCATTGACAGCATCAAAACAATTATTGAAGGACAGCAATGGGTTTTTGCCATTGGCTTGTTCCTGCTGTCTATCTTGCTGTTCAGTCAGGCAGCCACCATCACTATTCTGATGCCGGTAGGCGTTGCCCTCGGCATACCTGCACCCATTCTGATTGCCGTTTACCCGGCAGTGAACGGATACTTCTTCCTGCCAACCTACGGAACGGTCATTGCCGCTGTTTCGTTCGACCAGACAGGAACAACAAAAATCGGAAAGTATTTGCTTAACCACAGCTTTATGTTGCCGGGACTGGTAACAACAATTTCTGCTGTTGTTATTTCACTCTTATTAACTTCTGTCTTTTAAATATTTAACAATTAAAATTATATCATTATGCGAATTAAAAATCAATTCATTATTATTTCTATGCTTATGGCTTTCCTTTCGGGAAGCTTGTCAGCACAGGAGTACCGGATCGAAGAAGACCTGCTGGGAAAAATTAACGTTCCGGCAGATGCCTACTATGGTGCCCAGGCGGCACGTGCCATGGAAAACTTCCAGATTTCAGGCCAGTACACCAACGATTACCCTGACTTCCTCAAGGCATGGGGGATGGTAAAACTTGCCTGTGCCCGCGCAAATACCGATGCCGGTAAAATGAAACCGGAAATGCTGAAAATGATTGAACCTGCCTGTCAGGAGCTGATAGAAGGCAAACTTCAGGATCATTTTAAAACCGACCTGTACCAGGGTGGTGCCGGAACATCCACCAACATGAATGCCAATGAAATTATTGCCAACCGTGCATTGGAACTGGCCGGTTACAATAAAGGGGAATACGACAAAATTTCGCCCAACGACGAGATCAACATGTCGCAGTCAACAAATGACACGTATCCTACCGCCCTCAAACTCACTATGCTGATACAAAATGATGCTCTTAAGATTAGGTTAAAAGAGCTGATTGCAGCGTTCAATGAGCTGGGTAGCAAATATATTGACGTGTTAAAAATGGGGCGTACCGAACTGCAGGATGCTGTTCCTATGACCGTAGGTCAGGAATTCTATTCGTATGCTTCCATGCTGGGCTGGGAACTGAAAAACCTGGAGCATGCAGAAAAAGCCATTATGGTACTTAACATGGGAGGTACTGCCATTGGAACTGGGCTGAATACACCGGAAGGATATCATGAATATATTATCAGTCACCTGCGTGACATCACTGGCTATGACCTGTCGAATGCCGATGATATGATTGCAGCAACATCCAGTTTGCACGGTTTTGTGGTTTATTCTTCCGCATTGAAAACACTGGCCACTACCTTATCAAAAATTTCCAACGACCTGATCATTCTCTCATCGGGTCCACGCAACGGGATTTTTGAGATCAATCTGCCACCACGTCAGCCGGGTTCGTCTATTATGCCCGGTAAAGTAAATCCTGTCATTCCTGAGTTAATGGCACTTATCAGCTACCGCGTGATGGGTAACGATGTTACCGTAAACTTTGCCGCTTCAGATGGCGATTTGCAACTAAATGCCTATGAACCGGTGGTCGGGCTTTCCATTTTTGAATCTCAGAAAATCCTCGCCAACGGTATGAAAACTTTCCGTGAACAATGCGTAGAAGGCATCACAATCAATGAGGATGTGGACAAACACAACATGGAAGTCACTATTGGCATTGTAACAGCACTCAACCCAATCCTGGGTCATCATGTTGGTGACGAACTGGCAAAAGAAGCCAAGGAAACAGGAAAAGGTATTCTGGAACTGGTACGTGAGAAAAAACTACTTACGGAAGAACAGATCGAAGAATTGCTTGACCCTGTAAATATGGTAGGCCTCGACAAATCAAAATATGAAAACAGATAGTTTTCTTCAAAGATATAAACCGAAATAAATTTCTAATTAAAAATCAAAATGTTATGAAAACACAATTATTTTTTAAAAGTATTTTAATGGCTTTGCTTATTGCCGTAATTATCCCCATAAGCTTCGCACAAAGCGAGAAACTTCCCAAAGTCATTATTCTTGCTACAGGAGGCACCATTGCCGGTACCGGTGAAAGCGCTACAGGATCTGGGTATACATCCGGAAAAGTAACCATCGATGCGATGATTGATGCAGTACCCAACATCCGTAAACTTGCTGATCTTTCCGGAGAACAGATATCGAATGTCGGCTCGCAGGATATGAGTGTTAAGATATGGATCGACCTCGCTAACCGGATCAACGAACTGCTTGCCGGCGATGTGGATGGCATAGTCATTACACACGGAACCGATACGCAGGAGGAGACAGCCTTTTTCCTGAATCTTGTTGTAAAAAGTGACAAGCCGGTCGTGCTGACAGGTTCCATGCGTCCGTCAACAGCTTTGAGCGCCGAAGGCCCGCTGAACCTTTACAATGCTGTAGCTGTAGCCGCCAGTCCGAAAGCCAAAGATCACGGAGTAATGGTTGTTATGAACGATAAAATATTCAGTGCCCATTCGGTTACCAAAATGAATACTACCAACGTAGAAACCTTCGAAGCACCGATGCATGGCCAGCTGGGCGATGTAAATTTCGGAGCCGTTGAGTTTTATCATTATCCGCATGGTCTGTTTACGAATCAAAGTGAGTTTTCGGTTGACGGCATCGAAGGCCTTCCCCGTGTGGATATTGTTTATGGCTGTGCCGATATGTCGCCCGATTTGATTGACATTATGGTGAATGCCGGAGCAAAAGGTATTGTTATCGCTGGTGTAGGTGATGGCAACATGACAACAGCCACCCTGGAAGCAGCTAAAAGAGCTACGAGCAAAGGTATTCCTGTTGTCAGGGCATCACGCGTTCCCACCGGCGCTGTGCTGATCCACGGTGAAGTAAATGACGAGGAGTATGGAACTATCGCCTCCGACGAGCTTAACCCGCAAAAAGCCAGGATACTTCTGATGATGGCATTGCTCAAAGAGAGAAGCCGGGAAAATCTTCAGCAATTGTTTGTGAACTATTAACTATGAATAATTTTAAAAGCCTGATCATGAAAGCAAAAGGTTTATGGTTACTACTGTTGTTTATCGGACTGGCCTTCGGTCTTAGAGCGCAGCAACGACAATCCGACAATGGAGCAGGTAAATACCGCTCCATCATTCCGGAAGATAAACAGGAGCTCCTTAAGAACATTGACATGTATGCGAACACCCAGTTAGCTTTCCGAAACGATTTCACAGACGGTGAATACCTGGGCTCCAAGTTCAAATTTGAACAATTCCGCATGGAAATTAAAGGTTACCTGCATAAAAACATTTATTTCCGCTTCCGGCATCGTTTCACCAGTACATTCGAACCCCAGTCCATCGACAAGATCATCAAAGGGGTTGACTTCGCTTATCTGGTATTCACGTTGAGTGACCGCTGGAAACTGACCATAGGTAAAACATATGCCGACTGGGGAGGGATCGAGTTTGATCTGAATCCTATAGATATCTACGTATATTCCGATATCATTGAGATGGCAGACAATTTTCTGACAGGAATTGAAGCACATTACAAAGTGTCAGATAACCATTCTCTTGGATTTCAGATGCTCAATTCAAGAACGGGAACATTTGAAGATATCTATGATACTGTTCCCGATGTTCAGCCCTCAAAAGTTCCGCTGGCGCTGGTTTTCAACTGGCGGGGATCGTTGTGGCATGGCAAGGTAACCACCATCTGGTCATACTCTTTCTTTGTTGAAGCACAGGACTATGCCAAGAATTACATTGCATTGGGAAATCAGTTCCATTCCAAATACATTGACCTGGCATATGACTACAAAATAAGTTTGGAAGGCATTGACCGGACGGGTATCATCAGTAATGAAATTCCCGACTCGCTTTACAACTATGCGGTAAAAAACACTTTGTACCGGAGCCACTGGATTCGCGCCACGATGAAATTCAGCCCAAAATGGCATTTCAGTGTGGATGCTTTTGTGGATATCGCCAACTGGAACAGTGATCTCGACCCGCAGAAAACGCAAAATCATTTCAGGACGGTTTATTCGGTAATACCCACCATTGAGTTTTACCCATGGGAAAATTTCGATCTGAAATTCTTTTTAGGATTTGTAGGTCGTTGGTACCGGTATTCGGATTATGCCAAAAATCGACCCGGGTTGGAAAAAAAGGATTACAGTACAACGAATATCATGATCGGCTTAATCTCACCGCTTAAATTCTTGTAACCGAATGATTGATCTGGATTCGCGTCAAACAATAATTGTAGCTATTCTGGTTCTTTTTCTTGGAAAGTACCTGAATAAAAAGATAGGTTTTTTACGAAGGTATAATATCCCGGAGCCGGTAACAGGCGGATTAGTTGCTTCGCTGTTTTTCGGGATCTTATACCTGTTGTTTGACCTTAATATTAATTTTTCCACTCATTATCGTGATATTTTGCTGGTGGTGTTTTTTACCGCCATTGGTCTCTCCACCGAGATGAAAAGCATCATCAAAGGAGGAAAAGCACTTTTGATATTGACGGTTTTTGCTGTGGCTTACATCTTTATACAGAATTATATCGGCATTTATATCGCTGAACTTTTCGATATGAATCCTGCTACAGGAGTTGCTGCCGGCTCTGCCGCTTTGCAAGGCGGACATGGTAATATTGTTTCGTGGGCACCGATTCTTAAGGAAAAGTTCGGCATTACCAATGCCATGGAGGTAGGCATGATCTCGGCAACATTCGGTTTGATCATTGGTGGAATCCTTGGTGGGCCGGTGGCTCGGTTCCTGATCAATAAATACAAATTGAAACCAGAGAACGAAGCGGATGCTGAAATTACCATCGGGACAAAACACGGGAAGAACCTTTCCATAGATTACAATTCTGCTCTAAAAATCCTCCTGATGCTTGCGTTCTCGATAGGCATCGGGATGTATCTGAGTGATTTTCTGGAGTATATCCATTTTACATTGCCTTTGTTTGCAACCTGCATGCTGGGAGGCGTGCTGCTGTCTAATCTTGTTCCGTTAATTATCCCGAAAATGAAGTGCCCTGCAAACTCACCAACTTTAGCCATCGTTTCTGATTTGAGTCTGGGGTTGTTTCTTGCGATGGCCATGATGTCGCTCAAGTTTTGGGAAATCGATAATGAAGCCCTCTTTATTATGGTAAGTATTGTTGTCCAGACAGTAGCGATCCTGTTATTTTCCGTTTTTATTATTTTCAGAGCTTTGGGTAAAAACTTTGATGCAGCCGTAATAACAGCTGGATACATTGGTTCTGCCATGGGAGCCACACCCACTGCGATGGCCAATATGGCTGCTGTGACAAAAGAACATGGACCTTCACCGGTAGCATTTGCCGTAATTCCCATTGTGG
>QMPO01000059.1 GCA_003648625.1 Bacteroidota bacterium | reverse complement strand
GAGACTGGACGAAACCACCTGCCGACAGATCATGACGGTGGAACAGGCGCAGGCATTCGCCCTCCAGCGTTGTAAAACATCGAAGCAGGCACTGAAGCTTATCACCGCCCTGATGGAGAAATACGGGTTCAGACCTTCGTGTGTCGGCGAATCGGAAACGCTGGCACTTGGCGACCCTAACGAAGTATGGATCCTGGAAATATTCGCCGTGGGCAACGACTGGACACCGGAAAGTGGAAAACCGGGAGCTCTCTGGGCCGCCCAAAGGCTACCCGACGATCAGATCACTATGATCCCGAACTGGAGTATCATCAAACAAATTGACATAAAAGACACGGCTAATTTCAGGGCCTCTTCCAATTACATGAGTGTAGCCATCGAACGGGGATGGTATAATCCGGAAAGCGGAAAAGATTTTGTGTGGCAGGATGTATATGCACCGGTACCGCGCGAGTGGGCCACCAGCCGTTTCTGGCTTTTTAACGCAATCTTCAATCCGGATTTACCGGAACTGCCCAACCGGTGGACAGACGATCCGTTTAAAGGCGATGATCAGTACACCCAGTTTGTGGAACCGCTTTCCATCTATCCGTTCAGTTTTAAGCCCGTTAAAAAGATGACAGTGCAGGATGTGATGGCCTTTCAGCGTTCCACATTTTCAGGAACTATTTATGATAAAGAAAATGCACCTGTCTGGTACTATCCGGATGCCAGCGGTACGATGGTACGTAGCTCGTATGCCACACCCTTCCCCACTGAAGAAATGCGGAAACTGCTAAAGATCAACCGCCGTCGCAATGTAGCCCGTGCCCGCGGCGAATACGGTATGGTAGCCCAGTTACGCGGCTGGCTGCCTGACGAAGTAGGCGGTATTTACTGGTTTTTTGTGGACAATGCTTTTACCAGTGCCTATGTGCCCATGTATGCCGGTGTGACGGATGTGGCTGAGTGCTACAAAACCTACGACAAGGATAAATTTGATGACAACTCGATGCGCTGGGCCGTCGATTTTGTGGATAACCTGCTCTACCTGAAATGGCAGGATGCGGTTGAAGACCTGCATGCGGTGCGCGACCCATTGGAACAACGCTTCTTTGACGAACAGGCCGAAGTGGACAGCACCTTTACGGCTCTGTATAAAAAGAGTCCTGAAAAAGCAAAGCAGTACATTACGGAACTGACCATTGAACGGCAGAATGAAACGCTAAAAATGTTTCAGGAACTGCGGATAACACTGATTACTAAATACACGAACAACAAGCAGGGGATTTAGGATTATTTCTGAGGACATATGCGTCTTTGCATATTGATTGTCGGCATTTCCGGTTGGTGGAAGCTATTACGCAAAGGAGCGCCAAGATGCGTAAGGTTTGTGAAATCAGGATAAAATTATTTCACTGCCACTGAACACAGGAACAACGGATGTGCTGTTTTTCTGAAGACAGTAATCCACATCGCCGGCAAAGCCTTTTTGTAACAGGTAATTCAGATGAAAACTGTCTTTGAGCAGTTTTTGGAGATTTCCGTTTTCACTTTGCCATATTTTGGCCAAAGCCAGCCCCAGGTCATCAGGTCTGAGGGGTATAGATTTTGACAATTCTTCCATAATCATGGCAGCACAAAGGCCGTCATCCAGTGAAAACCTGCCTGCCGTGCCCGAACACACCAGTACCACTTCTTTTTCCTGTTTTACTTTTTCGGCAACAGCTTTGGCATTCAAAAAGGCACCAAGGTAAACTTTTGCCGCAACCCTGCTGGCATTCAATGCCTGGGTTCCGTTGGATGTTGTCATGATCAGGGTTTTTCCGGCTACTTTGCTTTGCCGGAATTCCAAAGGGGAATTCCCCAGGTCAAAGCCCTCAATTTTTATCGTATCCCTTTCTCCGCATAGCAGGAAAGTTCCCGGTGTTAATTTTTTTGAAGTTTCAAGTGCCTCTTCCACCGTTAAAGCCGGAATGATCTTATCGGCACCATTTTTCAAAGCCGTGATTATTACGGATGTAGCCCGCAGTACATCTATGATTATCGTTGTTTTGCCGGCAATCTCCTGCGGATGCACCGCAGCGGCATAAGGAATGACACGGATTTTCATCTTATCGGACTTAGTCCGGTAAAATTACGGTTTATGCTGTTTCACCAGCCGATTCGTCCGACTTAATTTCTTCAAATGGAACATATTCTCCTACCGTACACTTCCGCTGGTTCCATCTCCCTGCTTTCATCAGTAAAGTAATCCCGATAATCACGAACAGCGAAGGGACTAGCACCTGGTGCAGTGTAAACTGATGATGGAAAATCTCCGGTAACCAAAAGATCACACCCAATCCACCTACCAAAACTCCCCGGGTATATTTTCCCCTTGAGATAGCAATCAGACCAAGAGCGATCAGAAGGGTTTTCCACGAAATAATATAATGCGTGACGGAATAATCCAGCAAGCCGACATTCCTTAATAACAGCAATGTTCCAATAAGTGCGATGACCAAACCTGCAACCAGTCCATTGTAATGTTTTCTATTTTCCATGTCAATAATTTTAATATCATCAGCAAAAATAAACACCAGTCCGGGACAGGTAAAGAAAAAATCGGTGAACTGTGGAAGATTATCGGTAAAACCGGTTTTTTTGATAATCGGGAGGTTATCATTGCCCTCAGCATAGTTCTGAGACAAGGCTGAGTTGAATGAAAGAAATAAATCAAAACACCTCGTTCTCTGTCCTTCGGATAATCTCGTCCTGAAGGTCCTCACCTAAATCGTTAAAGTAATCGCTGTAACCGGCCACGCGGACGATCAGGTCTTTATAGTCTTCGGGATGTTTCTGAGCTTTTCGCAGGGTATCGGCCGTTACCACGTTAAACTGGATATGATGCCCGTCCATGCGGAAATAGGCACGTACCAACTGCACCAGCGAATCCAGCCCTTTTTCATCTTCCAGTATGGAAGGTGTAAATTTCTGATTGAGCAGTGTTCCGCCCGTTCTCAGATGGTCGATTTTAGCCGCTGATTTGATCACCGCCGAAGGGCCTTTGCGGTCAGCTCCCTGGAAGGGGGAGATGCCTTCCGACAAGGGTCTGCGTGCCAGCCGTCCATCGGGTGTGGCACCTGTCACACTACCAAAATAGACATGCGAGGTAGTCGGCAGCATGTTTATGCGAAAATGCCCGCCTTTGGTATTAGGCCTTCCGTCCACCGCTGCATAAAAAATCTCAAAAATATCGACGGCCTGTTTATCAGCATAATCATCGTCGTTGCCGTATTTGGGGGTGTTGTTCAGCAATTGGTTTCTCAGTTCGTCGTAACCGTCGAAGTTTTGCTCCATAGCTGAAAACAATTCGTTCCAGTTAATTTTCCGCTCATCAAAAACATTGTATTTAATTGAGGTGAGGATATCCGTCAGACTGCCCAGCCCAACTCCCTGAATGTAACTTGTGTTGTACCGTGCGCCTCCGTTATTGTAATCCTTTCCTTTGAGAATACAGTCATCTATCAACAGCGACAGAAACGGCACGGGCAGGTTTTCGGCAAAGATCCGGTCGATGATGTTGTTGCCTTTGATTTTGATGTCGGCAAAATGTTTCACCTGCTTCTGAAAAGCTTCCAATACCTGTTCAAAGGCAGTGAACTCCTTCACATTTCCCGTATTCAGGCCAACCTGTTTTCCGGTCATCGGATCCACGCCGTTGTGCAGGGTGATCTCAAAAATCTTTGTCAGATTGAAATAACCGGTCAGGATGTAGCTTTCCGTGCCAAAAGCTCCTGTTTCGACACAGCCGCTGGCGCCGCCGTTGCGGGCATCGGTAAGATCTTTCCCCTGGTTCAGCAGCTCCTGAATAATGGCATCGGTATTGAACACAGAGGGTTGTCCGAAACCTGTTTTTATGATTTTTGCCGTCCGTTTAATGAAGCGGTCGGGGTTCTTTTTGCTCACCTGTATCATCGACGATGGTTGCAACAGGCGCATCTCTTCGATCACATCCAACAGGATAAAGGTCATCTCGTTTACCGCATCCGACCCGTCCTCTTTCACGCCTCCGAGGTTGATCAGCGAGAAATCGGTGTATGTGCTGCTTTCTTTTGCCGTCACCCCGATTTTTGGCGGTGCAGGATGGTTATTGAATTTGATCCAGAACGAAGAAAGAAGTTCTTTGGCCTGTTTTTCATCGAGCGTTCCCGCCTGGTTTTCCTTTTCATAGAACGGCATCAGATGCTGGTCGAGGCGGCCGGGGTTGAAGCTGTCCCACGGGTTGACCTCCGTGATCACACCCACGTGGATGAACCAGTAATGCTGCAGCGCCTCGTGGAAGGTTTCTGGCGCATGGGCCGGCACTTTCCGGCAGATCTTCGCCATCTGTATCAGCTCAATCTTACGGTCTGCATCGGGTTCTTCCTGTGCCCGTTTCTCCAGTTCCTCCGCATATCTTTCGGCAAACAGGATAATGGCATCGGCCGCAATATCCATAGCTTTCAGCTCCTCGCGTTTGTTGTAAGCTTTCGGATCGTTGAAAAAGTCGAGTTGCCCTATTTCGCGGGCGATATCTTCTTTCAAATCAAGAAATCCTTTGCCGAACATTTTTTTTCCAAGGACGGTATGCCCCGGTGCCCGCTGCTCCTGAAACTCGGTAAACACACCTGCTTCGTAAGCATCTTTCCAACTTTGGTCGAGGTTTTCAAAGATCTTTTCGCGGTTCGATTTGCCTGTCCAGAACGGGATGATGATTTCTTCGTAGGCTTTCTTTGTTTCTTCATCCACACGGAACCATACTTTAGGGCGTGTGTCCAGAATTTCAAGGTCCTGCAGCGAATGCAGATTGATATCGGGATAGGTCGGTACTGCTTTGGGTTCCGGACCACGTTCACCAACGATCAGCTCACCCTCGTTGATGCAGATCTTTTTATGTTCCAGAATATATTTGAAGGCCAGCGCACGGCGTACCGGCACCGACACCTGCTGTGCCCTATCGCTTTTGTAAAATTCGGTGACCAGTAAGGCTCTTTCGGCTGAAATACGCGGTATGGCATTCTGGCTTTGGTCTCTGAGTTTTTTTATTCTTTCATTCATGATATTTCTTTTTTCACGCAAAGGCGCAGAGGCGCAGCGTTAAATTTTACCTTATTTTTTTGCCTTATGCAAGATTTTAATTTATTATCAATCCTTTTCCCGCTGAGGAATGAATTCCTCAGCTACAATTGTTTTGTCCCCCCGGGACTTTATTATTTATCCTCCGACCGACACTTCGTATCCGGCTTCTGAAAACAGGTCGGCTACCTCATCCACATATTCTTTGGCCGGTTCTTCCACACCATTCATTTTATATTCTAGTCCGAATCGGTGATACTTATGGCTGCCAATTTTATGGTACGGCAGGATGCTCACCTTCGGCTGACGTTTCAGCTTTTGCAGGAAAGCCAGCATATTCAACAGGTTCTCTTCCTGATCGTTGAAACCGGGAATAAGCGCATACCTGACCCAAATCTCCTTTCCCAGATCATCCAGCAATTGCAGGTTGTCGAGGATCAGTTCATTACCAACACCTGTGTATTTGCGGTGCAAGGCATCATCCATATGTTTCAGGTCGTAAAGAAACAAGTCGGTATATTGTGCTGCCCGTTCCATTTTAGCTTGTGAAACATACCCGGTTGTATCAACCACCGTGTGGATATCGCGTTTTTTACATTCATGCAGCACTTCCAGCAGAAAATCAAATTGCAGCAAGGGTTCACCTCCTGAAAAAGTGACACCCCCTCCCGATTCTTCGAAAAACACCTGGTCTTTCTCGATGATCTGTATCAGCTCTTCCACAGAATATTCTTTGCCGATAGTTTCTGTTACCTGTAGTTCTCGCCCGTCCATTTTTTCCGTTTTTTGGGAACTGAATGGTTCCCGCGCACGGCTTTCAGGGTTATGACACCACCAGCAACCGAGCGGACAACCCTTCATAAACACCGTCTGCCGGATGCCGGGGCCATCGTGGATGGCGTAATGTTTTATATCGAAAATAATTCCTTTCATTTTTTGAGTTCGGAGTTTTGAGTTCAGAGTTCGGAGTTACCGGACTTCTGTGAAAAATAAAATATAAGGGAGCGGGGTTGCCGCAATGAGGAATGATGCTAAGCTACATAGAACATCCAGCACTCGTACAGGCCTTTGCCGTCGCGTGTGTGGGTGAGTTGGATATATGTTCTTAAATCTTTAAACACCTCATTTATGAATTGGTGGTGCAAAGATACAAAATTCAGTTGTAGAAAATCAACATTTGATCTTATATCACATATTCATGTTATAACTAAGGCGCTGTACTTAAATAATTTAACATTAAATTATTAGTTCATTAATATTCTTTGTTCATTTCTTTTATCGAAAAGAAACGAACCAAAGAAAGCGACCCGAAACGAATGCATCCACGCACTCTGTGAAACAGCTTGAAATAATACAAAAGTAGTCCCTTGCCTAGGGCAAGAGAAACGCAAGCGCCTTTTATTTATTTCTACGCTGTTTCCCATTCACGCCATACGCCTGCCCGCCGTTTCGGAAAACCCACCCGCAGCTGACGCATAAAGCTCAATGGGTGGTTAAATTAAAACACAGAAATATAAATATTTACAACGGAATGTTGAAACATGGGGCTTCCGCCTTTGAAAAAATGCGTTAAAAAATCAAGCCATGGAACGTTAAGAAAGAAAATCTGTTTGATCTCGCCACAGGCGAGAGAGTTATTTTCTTTTAGTGGAATGCTATGATTTTTAGCAATTTTTTCATCAGCGGTGGCATTCCCGCCCGAACGTACCGTTCGGTACGGGCGGGTTTTGCTTACTTTTTTTTGCTGTTGAAATGCGAAGCATTCATGAATTCCTTTGAAAATATACAATCCATGAATAAAAAAAGTAAGAGCCTACCCGGCTTAAGGGTAAGGTGAAATTATTTTTTTTAGGACAGTATTGTTCTTATACAATTAAAGACTTAAAAAGTCAACTACAACAACTCATTCGCCAGGTTGGCCAGCTCCGAACGCTCCCCTTTTTCGAGCCGGATATGGGCATAAATTTCGTGCTTTTTGATTTTATCAATCAATACCGACAATCCATTGGACTGTGAATCGAGATAGGGTGTGTCAATCTGGTAAATATCGCCCGTGAAAATGATCTTTGTGTTCTCTCCCGCCCGCGTGATGATCGTCTTCACCTCGTGTGGTGTCAGGTTCTGGGCCTCATCCACAATGAAAATAACGTTAGAGATACTTCTTCCGCGGATATAAGCCAGCGGTGTGATCATCAGTTTTTCGTTTTCAATGGCATCACTGATGCGCTTATATTCTTTATCCTGTTCACCGTACTGACTCTGGATGAACTTCAGGTTGTCCCACAATGGTTCCATGTATGGATTGATCTTTTCATGCACATCTCCAGGCAGGTATCCAATGTCTTTGTTGCTCAACGGAACGATTGGCCTGGTGAGGTAAATTTGTTTGTAGTTCCTTCTTTGGTCCCAGGCGCCGGCCAGCGCCAGCAAAGTTTTACCGGTTCCGGCAACTCCCTGCAGGGTCACGAGTTTTACTTCAGGATTCAGGATAGCATGCAGGGCAAACACCTGCTCGGCATTACGCGGCATGATGCGCGAAACAGCATGTTTCTCTACGCGTTCTACCCTGTTGGTGATCGGATTGAAGTAAGCCAGAGCTGAAGAGCGGTCGCTTTTTAAAATATAATAATGGTTCGGATATGGTTTATCCAGGTTCAGGTCGTCTACTGAGCAAAAGCCTTCTGCATATAATTTGTCAATTACATCCGGATTGACTTCATCCAGCTGGCTTTTCCCTGTATAAAGCGAGTCGATATTTTCAATTTTTCCGGTGCGGAAATCCTCAGCCGGCATGCTCAGCGACTTAGCTTTCAGCCGAAGGTTAATGTCTTTACTGACGAGGACCACCTCTTTTTCGGGATAATCTTCCTTCAGCTTCAGGGCAGCATTCAGGATGCGGTGGTCGGGCTTGTCTTCGCCAAACACCGAACGGGCATCCAGTTTACTTTTGTCGTTCATCACCACTTTGAACCGGCCTTTTTCGGGCCCGTTCAGACGGCGCCAGTTTTTCATGGTCGATTTACCCGAAATACTATCGAGAAACCGGATGAACTCCCGGGCTTCAAAATTTTTGATGGAATTTCCCTTTTTGAAATTGTCCAGTTCTTCGAGTACCGTAATGGGAATAGCCACATCGTTTTCTTCAAAACTATTGATAGCATTGTGGTTGTATAAAATTACGGAAGTGTCGAGAACGAATATTTTCCCTGCTTTGGTGGCGGCTTTATCGGCGCTGCTCTTTCTTGCCATAGTAATTGTTTTCCTGAAATTATGGGTAAATTTAAGGAGTAATCAGGGGATTTTTCTTCAATTCCTCTATATTTTCAAACAATTTGAAGTTGAAAATTTATTCAGGTTTTTTCCGGGAAATTTATTATTTTCTGGCGGACATATCGACATAATCAATATCGGTGTTAAGCAAGCACTAAAATCAAAAATTCCATCCTCCACCCTCTTTTTTCTATCTTTGCTTGAAAGTAAATTTTATGAGCGATTCCTCAAAAAAACTCTTCCTGCTGGATGCCATGGCGCTTATTTACCGCGCCTACTTTGCGTTCAGCAAAAACCCGCGGATCAACTCGAAAGGACTGAACACGTCAGCTGTTCTGGGTTTTGCCAACACCTTATACGATATCCTGAAAAACGAAAAACCCTCACATATCGGGGTGGCTTTTGATACCATGGCTCCCACCATTCGAAAAGAGGGATACGACGACTACAAAGCCAACCGCGAAAAGATGCCGGAAGACCTGTCGGCCTCGATCCCCTACATCATGCAGCTGCTGGAAGGCTTTAACATCCCGATCCTGAGTGTGGACGGCTACGAAGCTGACGATGTAATCGGTACGCTGGCCAAAGAAGCAGAACAGGCTGGTTTTTTAACGTATATGATGACCCCCGACAAAGACTTTGGGCAACTGGTTTCGGAAAACATTTTTATGTACAAACCTGCCCGCATGGGCAACAAAGCCGAAATTTGGGGAGTGAAAGAAGTTTGCGATCGGTTCGGTATTCAACGGCCGGAACAACTGATCGACATCCTTGGCTTATGGGGTGACGCTTCCGACAATATTCCCGGCGTACCAGGTATTGGCGAAAAAAGAGCCAAAGAACTGATCGCACAATTCGGTTCCATCGAAAACCTGCTGAAGAATACCGATAAACTGAAAGGCAAACAAAAAGAAAACGTGGAAAAATTTGCCGACCAGGCGCTTGTTTCCAAAGAACTGGCCACCATCATGCTGGATGTGCCCATCGAATTCAATCCCGATACCCTGAAAATGTCGGAACCCAATCCTGAAGCCCTGAAAAATCTATTCAACGAACTTGAATTCCGCAATTTTGCCAAACGCTTCTTTACCGATATGTCATTAAAAGAAGGCCAGCCGCAAACCGTTCAGGCCGAATTGTTCATGGGAGGCGAGGCAGAGCAAGATGAAGCGGCGAAGGCAGATGAAATAAACACATTGCAAAATACGCCACATGAATATCACCTGGTGGATAACGAAAAAGAAGCGTGGAAACTTGCTTCCATGCTGAATAAACAAAAGTCAGTTTGTTTCGATACAGAAACTACGGGACTCAACCCCAACGACTCGGAACTTGTAGGCATCTCTTTTTCGATAAAAGCCCATGAGGCCTGGTATGTACCCGTGCCTGAGAATTACCATGATGCTGTGAAACGGGTGACTGTTTTTAAAGATTTCTTTGAAAACGAAAAGATCGAAAAGGTGGGACAGAACATCAAATTCGACATCGCTATACTTAAATGGTACGATACCGAAGTAAAAGGCCCCCTGTTCGACACCATGATCGCACACTACCTGTTACAGCCCGATATGAGGCACAATATGGACTACCTGTCCGAAACCTATCTCAATTACCGGCCTGTACCTATCGAAAACCTTATCGGTAAGAAAGGGAAAAACCAGCGCAGTATGCGTGATGTGGACACACAACTTATCAAAGAATATGCGGCTGAAGATGCTGACATTACCTTGCAATTAAAAGCCGTTTTCGAACCGCAACTGAAAGAAACGGGTACGTTGAAATTATTCGAAGAAATAGAAATGCCGCTGGTGCCCGTACTGGCCTCTATGGAAGCCGAAGGCGTGAAACTCGACATCAAAGCACTGAATGCGTACAGTGTGGAGCTGGAGAAAGACATCCGGGAGATCGAAAAGAAGATCTATGAGCTGGCAGGCACTGAATTCAACATTGCTTCACCCAAGCAATTGGGAGAAGTTTTATTTGAGAAACTGCAAATAAGCGACAAACCCAAAAAGACCAAAACGGGGCAGTATTCCACAGGCGAAGAAATTTTAGTAAAGCTGGTGAACAAACACCCCATTATTGATTATATCCTTGACTATCGCTCACTCACAAAACTCAAATCCACCTATGTGGACGCACTCCCATTACTGGTGAGTAAAAGAGATAACCGATTGCACACTTCCTATAACCAGGCGGTAACAGCTACGGGAAGGCTGAGCTCCAACAACCCAAATTTGCAGAATATTCCGGTGCGTACCGAAAAAGGACGGGAAATACGAAAAGCATTCATCCCGCGCAACAGTGAATACATTCTTTTTGCTGCTGACTATTCGCAAATTGAACTGCGTATCATCACGCACCTGAGCAAAGACAAAAACATGACGGAAGCTTTTAGACACAATAAAGACATCCACACCGAAACAGCTTCCAAAGTTTTTGGGGTACCCCCCGAAGAGGTAACCAAAGATATGCGCCGGAAAGCCAAAATGGTGAATTTCGGATTGATTTACGGTATTTCGGCTTTCGGGCTGTCACAAAGACTGGGCATACCACGCAAAGAAGCCGTGGAAATCATTGATAATTACTTCAAACAATACCCGGGAATAAAGAAGTACATGGAACAGCAGATACAATTCGCCCGCGAACACGGCTATGTGGAAACCATCATGGGACGGCGTCGCTATCTGAAGGATATCAATTCGGCCAATGGGCCGGTACGGGGATTTGCCGAACGGAATGCAATCAATGCTCCTATTCAGGGTTCCTCGGCCGATATGATCAAAATTGCCATGATCCGGATCTTTGAAGAATTCAACAAACATAAACTCCGGTCGAAAATCATTCTGCAGGTACATGACGAACTGGTGATTGACACTTTTAAGGAAGAACTGGAACAGGTGCAGCAAATTGTGAATGATAAAATGGAAAATGCCCTGAAACTGCATGTGCCCGTTGTGGTGGATATGAATACGGGGAACAACTGGCTGGAAGCACATTAATCTGTGAATAAATGAATCTTCGGACTTAAACTCCGAATTTTAATACTTTTTACTTTTGGAGAAACTACAACATTAGTGAAATTGACCTGATTGTTGAAAAAGACAGAACACCACTGTTCCGGATTATCAACAAAGACAATTACATGGACTATCTGAAACTGACATAAGCAACCTCTAACAAAAAAGTTTATTATGATAAAATCCACCATCCTGACCCTTGATGCCGGTGGCACCAACCTGGTTTTCAAAGCTGTCAGTGAAGGAATTATCCTGCCTGAAACCGTAACACTTCCTGCGCATTCAGATACACT
>QMPO01000058.1 GCA_003648625.1 Bacteroidota bacterium | reverse complement strand
TCAACATCCAGTATGGAAAATGGTCGCCGGAGGAATACACCCGGAGCATCAGGAATCTGAAGCTCTGCAAAATTTCCCGGTTCTATACCGGCAACAGGCTCACTGGTTTTAAGCGTGAGAATAAAGGTGGTGTAATTAAGCCACTTATAATCATTGAACTTAAAATCCTGGAGGTGTTTCATTAATCGTCTTTTTCTTTGTTATCTGGGGTTTTCTGAACGTTTTCTTCTGTTTTTTCTTCACCGGTTTCATCTTCCTCCTCTGGAAAATCCAGCATGTCTTTTTCCAGCAACAGATTATACCAGGTAAATACTTTTTTGATGTCCGAAACATAGACCGCCTCTTTGTCATAATCGGGTATCACTTGCTCAAAGAGTGACTTTAATTCGGATCCGCTGGCTTTTTTAGGATTGTCAACGGGCTTTCTGTCCAGCACTTCTTCCATTTTCTTTAATACTTTTCGTAGCGAAATGTCATCGGTTTCGGTGTAGATGCTGATCTCTTTCAGAGAACTGATACGTTCATGAGCGAAAACCGGGAATTTTTTTCCGTCATCAAGCGATTCCACGATCAGACCGTTTTTCGATTCTCCTACCATTTTATATAATCCGGGTCTTCCGGAAATGGATAATATTTTACTGAGTTCCATACTTGTGAAAATTTTGGTAAAAATACGATTTAGAAATTAATGCTACAGACATAAAACAAATAAATATTCGAAGGTTGCTTAAAGGGGCTATGTTATGCAAACGACTGCATGTCCTGCAGTTTTTTATAAACGCCGTTTTTGGCAATCAATTCGCTGTGGGTACCACGTTCCACAATTTCACCTTTTTTGAGCACTACAATTTCATCAGCATGCTGGATGGTGGAAAGACGGTGGGCAATAACAATGGATGTCCGGTCTTTCATTACGTTGGCCAGAGCATTCTGCACCTGTTTTTCCGATTCGGTATCCAGCGAGGAAGTAGCTTCGTCGAGAATAAGGATAGGAGGGTTGGCTAACACAGCACGCGCAATACTCAACCGCTGCCGCTGGCCCCCCGAAAGTTTGCCTCCGCGATCACCGATGTTGGTTTGATAACCCTCCTCGGTAGCCATTATAAATTCGTGGGCATTCGCAATTTTAGCCGCTTTGATCACATCTTCTTCCGTTATATTCGTCAGCCCGAAAGCAATATTGTTAAAAATAGTGTCGTTGAATAAAATACTTTCCTGCGATACGATTCCCATCATACTTCGCAGGTCATCGATCTTTACATCTTTAATATCAACACCGTCGATAAAAATGGCTCCTTCAGTAACGTCATAAAAGCGGGGTAACAGATCTACCATCGTCGATTTTCCGCCGCCTGATTCGCCCACCAGAGCGATCAGTTTCCCTTTACCAATTTTCAGGCTTACGTTTTTGAGAACAGGCTCATTTTCATATTTAAAACCAACATCATTGTATTTAATCTCTTTATTGAATGCATTCAGCGGAAGGGCATCTGTTTTTTCTTCGATCACCTCTTCGGCATCCAGTATCTCGAATATTCTGTCGGCAGAGGCAATGCCTTTCTGTATAGCATAAAATCCCTGGGCAAAAGTTTTGGCAGGCGGGATGATTTGCGAGAAGACAACAATATAAGTGATAAAATCAGCCGCCTGTATCGTAGGCGTATCGGCAAGAACCATGCGCCCGCCAAACCACAACACCACCACAATAACTGCCGATGACATAAATTCACTCAACGGTGAGGAAAGATCACGGCGGCGGTAAATCCAAAGAAGGATATGCGCATAACTATTGTTTTGCTGAGAAAACTTTTTATATGAATAACGAATGGCGTTAAACGCTTTAATGATGCGTAAACCCGAAATGCTTTCTTCAATGGTTGCCACCAGCCCGGCGAACTGAGCCTGCCCGATTTTTGAATGTTTCCTCAACGTTTTGCCTATCTGGCCAATGATAACTCCGGTTACCGGCAGAATGATCAGCACGAATAAACTTAGTCTGGGGCTTAAACTGATCATAAAAGCAAGGTAAGCGATGATGGTTATTGGGTCGCGAACAATCATCTCAATATAATTCATGATTGAATATTCGACTTCCTGAACATCCGAAGTAACACGGGCAATGATATCACCTTTCTTGTGTTTGTCATAAAAAGACAGAGGTAGGATCAGTATTTTATTGTAAATGTCATTACGGATACCTTTGACGGCTCCAATACGTACGTTGGCCATAAAATACATGGCCATGAACCGGGCAAAATTTCTAAGGAAGAAAGCGCCGAGAATGATTGCGCAGATATATACAAGCGCCTGGATTTTCCCCTGGTTGATAATAATGTTACTAATGTAGTAGTTGAGATGATTTAAAAAGGCATCGGTGCTCAGGCCAAATGCCGGTTTTTCAGTTACCAGTTCGTTAATACCGAATAAAAGGTTCAGAAACGGTATGAGCAAGGCAAAAGAGAATAAAGAAAAGACAACCGTCAGAATATTGAAGAAGACATTTAATCCTGCAAATCCCCAGTAAGGTTTTATATAGGCAAGTACGCGGTAAAACTTTTTCATAATTTTTTTCCTCTGTGGTGCTTACAATAATTGAAGGCCCGTGTAATTTTCGGGAGTTATCATTTTCAATTCAGCTCTCAGTTGCCCGGAAATGTCCAGTGTATCAATAAACCGGTGAATGGACTCACGGGTGATAGCTTCGTTGGTACGGGTAAGTTGTTTTAAGGCTTCATACGGGTTTGGGTAATTCTCGCGGCGCAGTACTGTTTGTATTGCTTCCGCCACGACAGCCCAGTTGTTTTCCAGATCCCTTGCCAGTTTGTGCTCGTTCAGTATCAACTTATCAAATCCTTTCAGCAACGATTTCAGAGCGATCAGCATGTGTGCCAGCGGAACACCAACGTTGCGTGTTACGGTCGAATCGGTTAAGTCGCGTTGCAGCCGTGAGACGGGTAGTTTTTCCGCCATATGGTACAGAAGTGCATTGGCAATACCGAGGTTGCCTTCGGCATTTTCAAAATCAATCGGATTTACCTTATGTGGCATGGCTGATGAACCGACTTCGCCTTCTTTAATTTTCTGTTTGAAATAATCCATCGAAATGTAACTCCAGATATCCCGGCTCAGGTCCGTTAGAATGGTATTGATGCGGGCCATGTTATGAAAATAAGCTGCCAGATAGTCGTAATGTTCAATTTGGGTAGTGGTTTTTTGCCGATGCAATTCCAGTTTGTCTAGTAATAAGCTGTTGGCGAATTTTTCCCAGTCAACTTCCGGATAGGCAATTACATGTGCATTCATGTTACCGGTAGCGCCGCCAAATTTTCCCGAAAAAGGGATGGTTTTCAGCAGGTCGAGCTGATCATCGAGACGTTCAATGAAAACATAGATCTCTTTTCCAAGACGTGTAGGAGAAGCCGGTTGCCCGTGTGTCCGGGCAAGCATGGCTATCTGTTTCCATTCAAACGCCAGAAGGTTGATTTTACTGATCAATTTTTCAATCATAGGTAATACCACCAGCATGTGGGCATCTTTCAGCGACATAGGGACAGCCGTATTGTTTATGTCCTGCGAGGTTAAACCAAAATGAATAAACTCTTTGTAAACTGTTAACCCTAATTCTTCAAAACACTCTTTGATGAAATACTCCACCGCTTTTACATCGTGATTGGTGGTTTGTTCGATGTTCTTAATGGCTTCGGCATCTGATGGAGAGAATTCCCTGTAGATATTTCTTAGTTTCTCAAAATAATCCGGTTCAAAATCTACCAGCCCGGGCAAGGGTAATTCACACAGAGCAATGAAATATTCAATTTCAACCTTCACACGATATTTAAAAAGAGCGTATTCCGAGAAAAAATCAGCCAGTTCTTCCGTTTTGTTCCGGTATCTTCCGTCGATAGGGGAGGTGGCTGACAAAGGGGTTAGTTCCATGCTTCTATTTTTGTTCAAAATTAGGAAATATTCATAAGTGAAACGGAATAATACGGTAACAGTCAAATTAATATTTTATTGTTACACGGTTTCTCATTCATTGCCTGGTATCATTATACCTTTAGTTTCTACGCACAATGCCTCCAAATTGAATATCTTCAACAAAACCGTTTTTATAATTGAACTTCATTTCCCCATCAGGAAAGTATCTGATCCATTCACCCACCTGGATGTCGTTCTTATAATTTCCTGTTAAAGTTATTCTTCCGTCACTGTTCCAGAAAGTCCATTTTCCATCTTTTCGCCCATGGGTAGTCACTTTTCCTTCAAACTGTTTAACCCCATTTTGAAAGTAACTTATAAATGAAAGCAGTTGACCTTTCTTATAAACTTCTTTGAGTCTCTGATTCCCGTTTTCGTACCAGTAATTCCACTCTCCGTTTTTCTTGCCTTTTTCAAACATCCCTTCCGACTGTTTCCTGCCATTTTCATAATAGTAGGTATAATGACCGGTTTTTATAAGGAAGTCGTTTGTTTTGTATAAGCCAACCATTTGAATTGTATTTCCGGCTTTGTAGTAATCATTAACAACCCAGAGTTTTTCATTGTTTTGACAGGCTGTTCTGTAGTAGGTGGCATCTTCCGAGTCGGAAATTTCCAGCCAGTTTTCATCGTAATAAACGGTTAGAGTGTCTTGCGAATAAAGATGATTCGATACCAAACAGAAAAAAAGAAAATAAACAGTAATGTGTTTCATCGCCTTTTATTTATAAAAATATATGATTACCGGAAGCTCTTTGGCAATAGCACTCCTTTGCTTACAAATGTCAAGGTATTCCTCTGCTTTGACAGATTTTTTCTTTGTATGGAAACTGTAATCGATTTGCAGTGAGTTGCTATCTATCTGCTCAACCTTTTCTTCAAAATGAAAAGCTTCATTGTCAAATATATCCAGGTCGTCCTGAATAAGTATTTTTTGAGGAAAATGAAAGATTACGCGGTAGCTTAGGTTTAAGGGGTAATACAATTCATATTCATAATTTCGTTTTTCACAGCTCGTTTCATTCAGGTATTGGTATAAATAAACGGGTTCAAATCTGAAAAGCCAGAAGTGATTAACCTCGTTATTAAGCATAATTTCTTTATCTGTCCAAAAACCATCAACTTCATAATTGTATACAACAACAAATTGATTGCTTTCAATATTATCAGAAATCACCAAATCTTCGGTTCTGTTTACCACAGGAAAAACCATCTGAAGTTCTTTAGACACTATATCCGAAATATTTTTTGTAGTGTAATTATGCATCATCAGTCTTCTTTGGTCAGCCTCAAAACCATAGCGAGTGGAGATGATCTTAAGGCTGGCAGGTTCTGTAAAAGACTCCATGGTATATTCGTCCATAATTTTCGCTCCCGTATTCTTATTATTCGGAGACATGGGATAGAGTGTGTCTGCCGGAAGTCCTGCTATCAGTACTTTCCCGTAGTCGATGCAAAACAGGTCATGAAAATCACCACCTTGTTGCGCCATTGACGGGTCAACCCAGTAGATAGTGTCATTGTAATCAAATCTCACAATGGCATGGTTAAACAGTTCATTGCTGGGGTAAAGCTCGTCAAGATGATCTTGCATGATTGTGTTGAGAAGAACCGGATAAGCCTTTTCGACTCCGATCTTCTTTAACAGTGATACAAGCAATAACGATTTGTCTTTACAGTCGCCAAAACGTTGTACAACAACCTGATCGGGCGGGAAAGGCTTTATGCTTCCAATTCCCGACTCGATACCCATATACCGGATGTCATCCTGTACGAAATCAATTATCTTGTTGATTTTATCCTCCGTTGTTTCGTCTCCCGTAAAAATTTCATCGAAAACCTCTTTAAGGTCTGGTTCTTCCGCTAAAGAAAATATATCCTGTGCCCATTTGTTAACTTCAACCCATGAATGCTGGCTGCTAATGGAAAAATATTTAAAAGGAAGTGACCAGCTGGGCATACGGTCTTCGAGTTCAATGGATTTTACATTTTCTTCATTGATCGTAATAACTTTATAATTATCAACCAGTGTAACAGATAAGTTGGTGCTGTCACAAGAGGAACATTTGTACTGATAATCTTTTTCAGTATCGATTAAGACGCGTATTGCATACAAATCAATCGGGTTTAACATTTGCAACGGAATGAAAAGGTATTTCTCATTTTGAAAGATAGGGTTGTAGCCTTTTATAGAATATGCGAAGTCTATCAGGTCATCTTTTCGGATATCATTCAGATTATCATACAAGGTAATTTGCCCCGTATAGATTCCCTGCTGAAGGTTAACTTCATTATTGATAATTTCAAAACTTAAGTCCTTGGTACGGTCGATTTTTTTTCCGTTTCTCCAGATGTAGAGGTGATGAATGATCAACTCCTGGTAAGCGGTGTCGAATGAAACTGAAATCTGTGAAGCATTTGTTATTCCGCTGTAAGAAATGACATTGATCACATCGTGTTTGAAAGAAGTCTCCTTTTCGATGTTAAACTGGTAATCGGCCAAAGTTAAGTAATACCCGGATAATACATCGTACTGCGATATGGAAGATTCTTTGGGGATGTCAACTTTTTCAACCCACTCCGGAATTTCTCCGAAATCAAAAATCTGTGCGTAAATGGTGTGTGTGCTTATCAATAGCAGAGCTAGAAATAATCGGTTAATTTTTTCCATGAATTATTTGTAACAATAAGTTTTTGAAGAAGATAGTAAGTCATAGAACTTAACTTAGTTTTTGTTTTTCACAATTTTACGACTCCTTCATACGAAGAATATTATTTAGTGCTAATCTATGAATAATTCATAAATCTTTTGAAATAAAATATTGAAAGTAATTCCAAATTGAGGGGGATGGGGGTGTTAAGCAAAGGAGCCGGGCAGTATTTTTAATCTGTTCATCGGGTAAACTTTAAAATCTCCCGGAACAAAGCGGCTGATATTGTACAGGCTTTTCCCTGCTCCGCATTCAATAAACTGTTGAACCCCCTTACTGAGCAGAATTTCGAAAGTTGCCTGCCAGTTTAGTCTTTTGAACAGGTTGTTCGTCAATTCTTTTGTAATTTCATCGGCGGAAAAGAACAAGCGCTGGTCAATTGATGAGATCAATGGATATTGTACGTTCCGGACAGAGATATTTTCATTGATGTACTGCCCGAAAGCCTCCTGTGTATCTGCTAAAAGTTGAGAGTGATAAGGCGTTTCCACAAGCAGGCGTGTCACATGAAGAGCTCCGGTTTCTTCAGCAAGAAAAAGCAATTGTTTTAAATCCTCAAGAGGCCCGGAAATTAAATGGGCATGACGGCTGTTTATGTTGGCAATATCAATTTTCAGATGATGCTCATTAATGATCAATTGGATTTCGTCAACTGTCAGCCCGATAACGGAGCCCATACCTGTTTTGAGGTCTTTGGTCGCTTTTTGCGCCAGCAGATACGCTTGTTCAATCAACCTTATTCCTTCTTCGAATTGTATGGCTTTTCCGGTGTACAATGCAGCATACAGCCCCATGCTGTAACCTGCCATTATATCAGGTAAGAGTTTCTTAAATGCAAGAGCATCAGAGAGGCAACAACCTATTGTGTAGCTGATGATTTGACTGCGTAATTCATGCTCAATAAATTCCGGGTTATTCGGAGAAAAGTTTTCGTAATTATCACCTGTTAATTCGGATGCTTTGGCCAGATATTTTGGAAGATCGGCAGATAATTCATTTAAAAGCGCAAGTTCGTTGCCAAAGTATTCGGTAACAAAAGCAGGAAAAATAAAAGCTGTTTTCATTCGGTATTTCAGCTTACGGCTTATGCCTCAATGTTGATGATATTGTTGCCGTGTTCAATGATCTTCAGTTGCATATCGACCAGTTCACCGATGGTTTCCACCGGATGCTTGATACTGTATTTGCCAATCGTTTTCAAATCAATTTCCTGATCGTATTTCTTTGTAAAGATCTCGATAAGTGCCAGAAACATCAGTGAGTCGCCGCCGAGGTCGGTAATTATATTCGAAGCGTCTGTGATTTCTTCAATAGCCACTTCACATTCTTCGGCAAAGAAATCGTAAACTATTTCTCTGACTTCCTCTTTAATTTTGTCGTTCACAACAGTCATTAGCTTCAAATTAGTCCCTTGATTAAACAGAAATTGTGTTATTTTGGCTGGCAAATATATGTTTTTATTTGCAGTGTTAAAACCGCATAATAAAGATAAACTGAAAATACAATATGCGGATAAAACTCATACTTGCAGCGGGTAAAGAAGAGGTTATGAAAGGAAAAAATCCGTTCAAGCCTTTGTCGCTTACATTACTTGCAGGGGCAGTTCCGGAACATGATTATGAGTTGATCGATATGTTGCGTACACCGGAGATAGATTATAATGCAGAAGTTGACCTTGTGGGAATTAGTTTTCGTCGGTCTTCTGAGAAGACAGCATTTCTGGTGGCAGATAATTTTAGGGAAAAGGGTATTCCAGTGGTTTTGGGTGGCCCCCAGGCTTCAGCTAATCCATTTGGCGCCCTGGAGCATGCCGGTGCTGTTGTAATAGGTGAAGGCGAAAAGCTATGGGTGCAGCTTCTTGATGATTTTGAGAATAGCGGGCTGAAAGACTTCTATGTGTCGGCACCAAAAAAATTTATGGCGGAGGAATACTCCATATTTCAATTACCGGAATTACCTACATTAAAAGACATCCCCATACCGAAGCGTGAATTATTTAGCAGGAAATATGATTTTGAGCTTGTATTTGCTGCAAGAGGTTGTGCTATTAATTGCGATTTTTGTTCGGTAACACGCTTGTTCGGAAGCCGTTATCGTTTCCGGCTTATTCAGGATGTTGTGGAAGAGGTTGCCGGTTTTAAAGGGTATTATTACCTGATTGATGATACGGTTTTCGGCCGGGTCAACACATACAATTATTACCTGGAACTGTACGGTAAAATAGCACAATTAAAAAGAAAAAACTACTGGATTGGCCAGGCTAACCTGGATGCCGCTTCCCATGAAAAAGGTCGTGAGGTGATTCAAAAAGCGGTGAAGTCAGGGTTTATTTATGCGGCCATCGGGATGGAATCGATTAACAAAAAGGTATTGCAGAAGAGTGGCAGCTATTCAAAAATGGGTGTGGGAAAATCGGAGGATATGCTGCAAAAAATGAAGGAAAATATTCGTTTCATACAGCAACAGGGAATCCTGATATCAGCGTGGTTTGCCATCGGTTATGAAGATGATAATTTAAAGACATATTATGACACACTGGATTTTTGCCTGGAGATGAATATGTTGCCGGCTTTTACCCCGGTACAGGCCATGCCGGGAACCGATCTGTACGACCGCCTGGAAGCAGAAGGCAAGCTGCAGGATCCGGACAAAAACATAACAAATGTCCCTCATCACAGTATGACCAACCAACAGGTGGTCGAAGCAATGGAATATGTGCAGAGGAAAGGGTACAGTTTGCCTGTAATTTTACATCGGACATGGTTTTATTTTAAAATTCTTGTCAGAAAAAAAGATCAAACCGTACATGATGTGATCCATAAAACTATTTTTGCGTTTGTTACCCAGTGGCGGTTCGGAAAAATAATGAAACAGGAAACGGACATTTTGAAAAGAAAAACACAGGAAAATGCCTCATAACAAATCGAAAATATATACTTATTATTTAACGGTACGTGGCTACGAACTTGATTCATATGGCCATGTAAACAATGCTGTTTATCTGAACTATACCGAGCAGGCCCGTTGGGAGTTGTTTCGTGAACTGGGACTTTTAGACCGGTTAATAGCAGATAATAATAAGATTGTGATCGTTGAGAATCACGTAAAATACATTCGTCAGGTGAGGCTTTTTGACAAATTGATTGTGGAAACTCAAATGGAGAGATCGGCACATTTTCTGCTGTTTCACCACCATTTGATGAATACGGAAACCAAAAAGACTGTAGCCAAAGTTACAGCAAAGTCGGTTTTTATTGATGAACAAAATAAACCATGTGATATTCCGGCATCACTGATGGAATTTTTGAGGGAAGAATAAAAAGATATGGGCAAAGAACATGAAATAATATTGAAGCGGGAAGGAGACATTGGCTTGCTCACCATTAAAAATCTTCCGCAAAATTACCTGGAGCAACCCGAGTTGATTGACGTACGTGAACTGGAGAAATTTGTTGCTACGGGAATCAAAGCACTGATCATAACAGGTGCAGGCCGGAATTTCAGCGCCGGAGCCAACCCGGAAACAATAAAAAACCAGATAAAAGACAAAAAGTGTTTTACAGAGCAGCTTATCAGGGGTAATTATGTATTGAATTATCTGGATGAATTGAAAATACCTGTAATTGCTGCCATTTCGGGTGTTTGTTTTGGAGCAGGTCTTGAAATTGCTTTGTCGTGCGATATACGTATTTGTGAGCCATCGGCATTATTTGCTTTTCCTGAAATTAATCAGGGTGTTTTTCCGGGACTGGGAGGGATTACCCGCCTGTCTGCCCTCACCTGTAAAGCAATGGCTATGGAACTTGTCATGCACGGCGATATGTTTAATGCTGCAAAAGCAAAAGAACTAGGTATTGTTGATGAGGTTTCAGGGAAGAAACAGGCATTGGATCAGGCACGCATTCTTGCAAAAAAAATGACAGAGAACCGGCCTTTACATGTGATCAATGCGGTAATGACATCCATCGATAACTGTAAAACATTGGGAATGGAAGAAGCCATGAAGAAAGATGCGGAACTATTTGCCCTGCTTGTTGAGGAGTCTTTTAACGGGGAGTAACAACAGGAAAAAATGGCGGAGAAACCAAAAATAGTGTGGGAAATACAGGAGAATATCGGATTTGTTTTGTTAGCTGATGAGCCAGAAAACAAAATGGACACCAGGTTTTTCCGTGAGTTACATGAGCTGACTGTAAAAACAATTCCTGCTGCTAAAGTTACTGCCGTTATTATTACAGGGAAAGGGCGCCATTTTTCTTCCGGCGCTGATCTGGAAGATTTACGGAAGACTATTCGGAATGAACAGGAGGAGCACGATTTTCTAATGAATAACTATCGGTCGTTCAGATTTTTCGATGACTTACATATTCCGGTAGTGGCAGCCATCAAAGGAGTTTGTCTTGGTTCGGGTTTGGAGCTGGCTCTGTACGGGCATTTCAGGCTGTGTGCCGAAGGAGCTTTATTAGGATTGCCGGAAACTACATTTAACCTGATCCCCGGCGCCGGAGGTGTTCAAAAAATGGCGCAACTGGCCGGGAAAGCCAATGCCCTAGAGCTGATTCTTCGGGGAAATAGTTTTTCGGCAGAAGAAGCCCTGAAATGGCACATCGTGGATGCTGTTTTTCCAAAAAAAGTATTGATAGAGAACGCTGTTCAACTGGCAAAACGGGCGGCTGAAGATTACAGAAAATATAACAAAGAGGATTATTTGAGAGAATTTACCCATCAGGAAAGATGAAAGAATCACGTGTTAAAATAATTGGAAGTGGCACCTATCTCCCGGGCCAGCGAATTCCTCTGGATAAAGTAGATGAATACCTCGGCGAACTGGTTGATGCTCCTTCAAAAATCAGAAAGTGGCTAAAAATGACTAAAGGACTGATGCGCCAGCTGCTGGATGTGGAATATTACCATTTTGCCATTGATCCGGTTACCCGCGAGTTTACGGATGATAACATCAATATGTCGGTAAAAGCGGCACAAAAAGCAATGGAAG